>JAKFUJ010000147.1 GCA_021732805.1 Betaproteobacteria bacterium
ATGTGAAACCGGCCTGTTCCAGCGCCGCGCTTGCCGCATTGATGTGCGGCACGAAATGCGCGATGTGATCGATGTTGAGCGAACCGGCTGTCGGTACCTGACCGGGAGTGCTGTTTACGTTGTGTTGCGCCATCGGGTTCTGGTTTCCGTTATCGCCTGGATTGAATCAGCTTTGCGGCCGGCGGGCGATCATGTCGATCTCGACACGCGCATTGCGCGCGAGGCCGCTGACGCCGATGCAGGTCCGCGCCGGGCGCTTGCCCACCGGAAAATAAGCGGCATAAACGGCATTCATGCGTTCATAGTCTTCGTTGAAGTAGAGCAGAAAAATCCGCACCGACACCACGTTGGCGAGTTCGAGTCCGCATCCGGAGAGGACGCGCTGCAGATTTTCCATGACTTGCCTGGTCTGCGCTTCGATGCCTTCCGGGTAGGGCGAGTCGTTGGCGGTGTCGGTGAACGGCATCTGGCCGGTCACGAATACCCAACCATCCGCTTCCACTGCGTGTGAAAACGGCGCGACCGGATCGGGGGCGCCGGCAATCATGTGAAAAACGGGCGGACTCATGGTGGTTTGGTTGGGACGGGTCAGTACCCAAGCCCGCGGTCGACAATATTGCGCAGGCGCCGTCCGCCGACATAACGCCCGAAATTCTCGAACCAGAAGTCGAACAGGCTGTCGACATAGCGCGGGTCGTCACATGAAATGTGCGGCATCACCACCAGTCCCGGCGTGTTCCACAGCGGCGAATCCGGGGGCGGCGGCTCGGGTTCGAATACATCGAGTACCGCGCCCGACAGCGCGCCTTTTTCCAGCAGCGAGCGCAGCGCGGTGTAGTCGATGATGGGCGCGCGGCCGATGTTGACGATGCCGGCGCCGGGTTTGAGTTTTTCGAGGCGCACGCGGTCGAGCAGGCCCCGGGTCTGCGATGTCAGCGGCGTGGTGACGACGACGAAATCGGCTTTCGGCAGCACCTGATCCAGACGCGACACCGGATACGCCTGGTCGGCGGGGCGGCCGGCCTTGCCGCTGCGGGTGACGGCGATGACCTTCAAGCCGAGTTTCTTCGCAGCGCGACCGGCGGCAAGACCGAGATCGCCGAAACCGATGATCACTGCTGTTTTTCCGGCGATCGGTGTGGTGTACAGCGGCTGCCACGCATGTTCGCGCTGATGGCCGAGCATGCGCGGCAACTGTGCATTGAGCATCAGCAGCGCCATCGCGCAGGAATCCCCGGCCTTGGCGCCGTGCGCGCCGCTGTTGTTGGTCAGCGTGATGTCGGCAGGCAGCCAGTCGAGCGGCATCAGTGGATCAATGCCGGCGCCGGTGGTCTGGATCCATTTCAGTCGCGGCGCGCGTTCACGCAGCCGTACCTGCGGCGGATTCGAATTGATCATCAGGTCGGCGGTGCGCAGCGCGGTATCAAGGATGTCGCCGTCCCAGCCGATGGTGACCGTCAGGCGCCGGGCAAGCGCGCGATGGCGTTTTGCCGCGGCAGCCCAGCGTTCTTCCGTCAGATGAAACAGCGGGTTGCGTTTGCGCGCGCTTTCAAGATGCAGATGCAGCGGGGCAGTTTTGGGCATGGTGATCCTCAGAGCGGGATGACGACCAGCGTGTCAAAGCGCGAGGAATCCGGCACCACGATACGCTTGCGCAGCAGGGCGACGGCGCCGTCGATTTCAATCTCGTCGATGTAGCGTCCGGCGCTGAATACCTGCATCGCGCCGTCGTGCATGGTGCGAATGACGATATAGCTGGTTTGCGTGGCCCATGTGCCGTTGTTGAAGCCGGTGATTTCGGTGGGGCCGATGACATGGCGATAAACATGGGGCTCATAGACGTTGACTTCGCGGATCGAACTGACGCGGTCTTCGAGCATGTCGCGGTTGTCGCAGTACCAGATGCCGATCAGTCGGCCCTGTTCGTAGTCGGCGCGGGGGATGATCTGATACAGGCACTGCGCGGTGAAAAATAGCGGCCAGCGTTCGAGTTCGTCATTGTCGATGACGTGCGCGTATTGCATCATCAGCCGGGCAATGGCGTCGCGCGTTGCGGCCGGTACATCGATGTCCGTCGCAGGGAAGGTCACAGTGTTCATTCAGGCATCCTGTGTTTGCATGCGGGCTTCTCACACGCCCATCAGTTCGCGGTACACCTTCCAGAAACCGCGTACCGAGGTTTCTGTCGCGCGCGTCGGCATGCCGCCGACGCCGCGGCCGCCCATTTCAATCACCGCGACATTATCGAGGTCGCCCTTGATGCCCTGTTGCACGAAATTGCCGATGGCGCCGTCCTCCATCGAGACCAGCCCCGCGGGTCCGACCAGGTTGCTCTGTTTGACGCGCACCCGGGTCTGCTCTTCGGTATCTTCCCCGAAGCCGATCAGTGTCCACACCAGTTCGCATTTGTCGATGCCGCGGGTGATGATCTGGCGGGTGCCGATGGAATTGAGAATCTGCTGCAGCACGAATCCGGGGAAAATACTCTGGATGGAATTGGTGATCTGGTCGTCGTATTCCATCCACTGGTCGATCAGCGAGGGGTCTTTCAGCCCGTAGTCGGTTTTCATCGCGCGGATCATGCCCGAATCGTAGGCCTGATCGCCGGCGTCGGTGTAACGTTTGGTGAAGGTGATGTGATGCCAGCTCTTGTCGTCCTGCCGGGTGCCGCCCTCGGCAGACAGCCGGTTCAGCTTGAAGGTCGAGAAAAACGCGTGGAGCAGGCTGGGATGGTAGTTGTCGCGGCTGTTCTCGACATAAAGCTTCCAGTTGTTGTGCATGAACTGGCTGTAGCGGCCGAGGATTTTGGGTTGGCCGTGCAGGGTGCGCTCGATATGTTCGACCATCACCGGACCGAGGTAATCGCGCAACGGCGGTGTTGCGGCCGAAAATGTTCCGAACACCAGGCCGCGAATGGTTTCGACGCGCAGCCGGATCAGCCGGTGCTTTGATTTGTCGAAATCCTCCGGCATGCCGCCCTTGCCCTGGATGCCTTTTTCAAACGCAATGGTCTTGAGAGTGCCCTCGAAATCGTAAATCCAGTTGTGGTACGGGCAGACGAAGTTGTGGGCGCGCTCGCGTTTGCCTTTGGGTTCGTAGCAGATGATCGAACCCTTGTGTACGCAGCGATTGACCAGTGCGTTGATGCCGCCTTCGGCGGTGCGCACGACGATGATCGGGCTGTCGCCGACGAAGGTTGTGATGTAGTCGCCGGCCTCGGGGATTTCGACTTCCAGTCCGAGGAAGCTCCAGGTCGGGCCGCGGAAGATCAGGTCCTGTTCCCATGCGTAGATTTCGGCGTCGGCGAATACCTGCAACGGTACCCGCGTAAAACCTTCCTGCGGCCAGGTAATCAGGTCGCGCATCGGGCGAGCGGCAACGGCTTGGCTCATCAGGACTCCTTCGACATTGCCAGGCAACGGCTATTACCGGGAATGGCGATATCAATATAAGTTATTGTTTTTAATGATATTTTCATGATTTTTCAGCGAAGGCGGCGATCGCTCGAGGGCTCAGGCATTACGTACCGGCGGTTTGGCTGCGTGGACGGAACCGCGTACGCACATGCGACCGCGCGGGTCCTGCCACAGTTTTTCATCGGCATGCAGTTTGCCGAGCGCGCGTGCGACCGACTGAAACTGGTGGTCGGCGAATTTCGCGGCAAGTTCGGTGTAATACATCGGTGCTTTCTCGATCAGGGCAAGGATTTCGCCGGCGAGTGCGGCAATCGCCTGCGCATCGGCCGCCGCCTTGTGCGGAGCCGGGTCGGCCTTGCCGCCGGCGTAGTCGCTGATTTTAGCGGTGTCGGCATAGGCATAGGCGATACGCTCGAAACGCTCGTGGGGTATGCCCTCACCGATGGTGGCATCGATGCCGACCTTGGCGCCCAGCGGCACCACGCCGGGAGGCATCACCGCCAGACTGGGGTCCAGCGGCTTGGCGCGCGCACCCGGAATGATGATCACATCCTTGTCGCCCTGCACACGGGTGGCAATCGCCCATTCGACATCGGTGGCATTGTGGACGTCGATGTCGTCGTCGACCACGACCACGTGTTTGAGGTCCATCACCGACAGCGCCGCGATCAACGCGTTCTTGCCTTCGCCGGCCTGCTTTTTGATCGAGATCACGGCGTGCCAGAACGCGCAGCCGCCGAGCGTGACGTTGATGTCCTTGACCTGCACGCCGGCGGTTTTCAGTGTCGCGCGGATCGCGGCATAACGCGTCGGCGCGGCAAGCCAGGTATTTTCCCAGGGCATGTGCAGCGCGTAATAGATCGGGTTTTTACGCATGGTGACGGCCTTGATGCGCACCAGGGGATTCCAGTGCAGGCCGCCCATCAGCCGGGTGAACTCGCCAAAGCGGCCTTCCGGCCATGTCCAGCCTGTCGGCAGTATCTCGCCTTCGAGTACGATTTCGGCGTCGGCGATGCACGGCAAGTCAATGGTTTCGCACTGCGCCATCTGCACCGGTGCGCCGCGCAAGCCGCCGGCGATGGCCATTTCATCGACGCCGATCGGCGCGCGAAATCCCGAGCCCATGATTTCTATCGGATGGGTGCCGATTGAAATCGAGATCGGGCACGGCCATCCGGCTTCGTAGGCGCGCTGCGCGTACATGCGCATGTTGTTGGGCGTGACGATATCGATGCCGGTCAGGTTTTTTTCCTTGACGATGAAGCGGTAAATGCCGGAGTTGAGCCCGTATTCCGGATCGCTGGCAATGACCACGCCGGCGGTGATCATCGGACCGCCGTCGTAAATCGAGGACATCGGGATCGGCAGTTTGTACAGATCCACATCGTCGCCGGTCTGGACCACAGCCTTGTGCGGCGCATTTTCGATGTAGCGCGGCGCAACCGGGTGATCGATGGCATGGCGCAGCCGGGCTTCAATTTCGCCGTATTCCTTGCAGCCCATCGACATCATGGCGCGTTCGCGGGTGCGGATGATGCCCGACACCACGGGAATGTCGTAACCAATGACTTTATCGAAAAAAAGCGCCTTGTCGGACTGATCCACCAGTGTTGCGATATGACGAATGTCGACCGGTTGTTTGATGTCGATCATTTCGCCCGTGCCACGCAGGCGATCCAGAAATTCGCGGAAGTTCTCTTGCATGTCCTGATCCTTGTTGCGTTATTGCGGGTCGTCTTTCAGCGCGTCGTTGCGGATGCCTTGCCAGCGGTGAATCGTTTCGTGCTGCACGTCAAACAGGTCGAGTACGCGGCCGACGGTATGATTGACAAGATCGTCGATGGTTTTGACCTTGCTGTAGAACGCAGGGACGGGCGGGAAGATGATGCCGCCCATTTCCGTCACCGCTTCCATGTTGCGAATATGCGCCAGATTCAGCGGCGCTTCGCGGGTGATCAGCACCAGCCGCCGCCGCTCCTTGAGGATGACATCGGCGGCGCGCGTGATCAGATTATCGGCGAAAGCATGGGCGACGCCGGCCAGCGTTTTCATCGAGCAGGGCGCGATCACCATGCCCGCCGTCAGGAACGATCCGCTGGCAATGGTGGCGCCGACGTCGCGCACGTTGTGCACCACGTCGGCGAGCTTTTGCACGTCCTTGCGCGCCAGTGCGTACTCCTGCCAGATGTTGAGCATGCCGGCTTCGGACACGATCAGATGCGTTTCCCAGCCGCCCATCTTGCGCAACGTTTCAAGGATGCGCAGGCCGTAGACCGAGCCTGTGGCGCCGGTCAAGGCGACGATCAGGCGGCGGGGAGTGGCGGATTCACGGGATTTTTTCATGTGTGTCCTCTTCAATGCGCAGGCTTGTTGCAGAATGCGGCACTTATCCTACCCTTTATGCCGGATGGCCAGCGATTGCCGTTGTTTACTTCGGCGGTGCGGTGAAATAGGTGCCGCGGCCGCTGGCGACCAGCGCGCCGTCCTTGTCATGGACGAAGGCTTCCGCAGTCGAGTACTGGCTGCCCATGCGCACCACCCTGGCTTTGGCGGTCAGGTCGCCGGGCATGGCCGCCTTGTGATAATCGACGCGGATATCGATGGTCGGCACCGGGCGTCCGAGCTGCGCGGCGATGGCGTAATCGGCGGCGACATCGACGATGGCGGCGAGGATGCCGCCGTGGGTGTAGCGGCGCTCGGTATTGACCACCCATTCCTCACGCCAGCCGGCTTTCAGTTCAATGCCGCTGTCGTCGGATTTGATTACGCTGAAATTGAGCCACTGGTTGAACGGCCC
>JAKFUJ010000040.1 GCA_021732805.1 Betaproteobacteria bacterium
ACAGCGTCACCGGCACCACGATGATGGAGGCCATCAGCAGCGTTCCAGCAGCCGCAACCATGACATCGCCCTTGACGATCAGCCGCGTCAGCACGCTCTGCAGCGCGTAACACAGCGCGCCGCCGAGGACTGCCAGTTGCGAAATGATGCGCACCGCTTCGCCGCCGACGCCGGCCAGCGCAGCCGGCCCCATCAGCAGCACGATGCCGAGAAAACCGGTCGCGAAGCCAGTCGCGCGCTGCCGCGTCATCTGTTCGCCGGCCACCAGAAAATGCGCGAGCAGCATCGTCGCCAGCGGCATCACCGCCATCAGGATGCCGGCGAGCGCACTTTCGACGACCAGCTGGCCCCAGGTAATCAGGTAAAACGGCACGGCATTGCCGATGATGGCGATGACCACAAACGGCAGCCATGCCCGGCCAAGTGGCGGTAATCGCAGACCACGCGCATAAACAATCACCAGCAGCACCAGCGCCGCAATGCCGATGCGACCGGCAACCACGGTCAGCGGCGGCAGCGAGGCCACCGCAATGCGGTTGAACATGAAGGAGGAACCCCACATCGCCACCAGCGCCAGCAAAAGCATCCAGTCGCGCGGGGTGCGCTGATTCGATATCACATCAGGGGGCGCGTCATCGACGCCGCGGGTTGTTGTGTGGTTGTTGTCTGAAGCAGCCGGAAGCATACACGATGCACGCAACACGGCGGATGGAGGGTGCCGCATGATAAAATTCAAACCTCCAGCACATACTTTCACACCATGCCGCTGACGCCACCGACGTTAACTCCTTTAAACGCCCTTTCCCCGCTCGACGGCCGCTATCACGGCAAACTCGGCGTACTGCGCGACTGCTTCAGCGAATGTGCCTTGATCAAACAACGGGTGCGGGTCGAAGTCGAATGGCTGAAGGCGCTGGCCGCGGAACCGGCATTGCAGGAAGTGCCGGCATTCTCCGCGGCAACCATCGCCGAGCTCGATGCGCTGGTCAAAAATTTTTCCGAAGCCGACGGCGAACGCGTCAAGGCCATCGAAGCGACAACCAACCACGACGTCAAGGCAGTTGAATATTTCCTGAAGGAACGCCTCGCCAAAAATGCCGAGGTCGCCAAAGTCGCGGAATTCATTCATTTCGCCTGCACTTCGGAAGACATCAACAACCTGTGCCATGCGCTAATGCTGAACGAAGCACGCGGCGCGGCGCTGCTGCCGATGCTGGAGTCCGTCACCGCCCGGCTGAAAATACTGGCGCACGAACTGGCCGATGCACCGATGCTGTCGCGCACCCACGGCCAGCCGGCGTCACCGACCACGCTGGGCAAGGAAATGGCCAACGTGGTGGCAAGGCTGCAGCGTGCCACCGCGCGCATTTCTTCAATCAAGCTGCTCGGCAAGATCAACGGCGCGGTCGGCAACTACAACGCCCACCTTGCCGCCTATCCCGATATCGACTGGGAGGCGTTCGCAAAACGGTTCGTCGAATCATTGCACCTGGAATTCAACCCGTACACCATCCAGATCGAGCCGCACGATGCCATCGCCGAACTGTTCGACGCCGTGGCACGCACCAATACCATCCTGCTCGACCTTGACCGCGACATCTGGGGCTATGTGTCCGTCGGCTACTTCAAGCAGAAAACCAGGGCCGGTGAAATCGGTTCCTCGACCATGCCGCACAAGGTCAATCCGATCGACTTCGAGAACTCGGAAGGCAATCTCGGCCTCGCCAATGCACTGCTGCGCCACCTGTCGGAAAAACTGCCGGTGTCACGCTGGCAGCGCGACCTCACCGACTCCACGGTCTTGCGCAACATGGGAGTCGCACTCGGTTACACGCTGCTGGCCTGGGATTCCTGCCTGAAGGGACTCAACAAGCTGGAAGCCAATCGCGAACGACTCGCCGCCGATCTCGACGCCAACTGGGAAGTGCTGGCCGAACCGATCCAGACGGTGATGCGCCGTTACGGCGTGACCGGCGCCTACGAACAACTGAAGGAACTGACGCGCGGCAAAGGCATCAACCGCTACACGCTGCACGACTTCATCAAGGGACTCAAGGGCATTCCCGAGGATGAGAAAAAACGATTGCTGGCAATGACGCCGGCCACCTACATCGGCAAGGCCGTCACCCTCGCCAAACGCATCTAGTTTCCCGCCGGAATTACTGCAAGTATTTGTTTTAATTAATTATTTCCTGGATCACGCTTGTTTGCCGTCATCTCGGCCCAGCGTTGCAGTTCCTCGTTAAAGGGCGGTGGAACACCGTCGTAACCGATCACCCGCAGTACCTCGTCATTGTTCACGCGCACGCCGCGCGACAGAAAAACACCCTTGACATAGGCATGCGCACACACGACGCCTTCGCGCTCGAACGCCTGCTCCAGATAAACGTACTTGTCGTCCCAGGTCAGCAGGCGCGTCACCAGATCGAAGCGTTCGAACGGTTTCAGCGAACGAATATAGGTGATTTCCGCGGCAGCCAGCACCGGCAGCCAGCGCCGGCGCAGCGCTTCGCGCAGCAGACCCGACTGTGCCGTCAGATGCACACGGCCGAGATCCATGAACGTCAGGTAGCGCCCGTTGTTCATATGCAGATTCAGGTCGCAGTCATTGGGCCAGACGCAGAATGAAATGCGCGATTCCTCGAACAGGCCGCGCCGCTGCACGCTGCGCAACTTCCACAGCAGCCACAGCAGTCGCAGATAAAGATTCATACCGGGCGGAGTTTCACGGGCGATTACGGTGGCGCAGGTATTCGATGACGCCGGGCAGGATCGACAGGATGATGATGGCGATGATGACCAGCGTCAGGTTGTCCTTGATCACCGGGATGTTGCCGAAAAAATAACCGGCATACGCCAGCGATGTCACCCACAGTGCGCCGCCGGTGATGTTGTACAGCGCGAACCGCGGGTAGGACATGCTCGCCGCACCGGCGACGAACGGCGCATAGGTGCGGATGATGGGTACAAAACGCGCGATGATGATGGTCTTGCCGCCGTGGCGCTCGTAGAACGCATGCGCCCGCTCCAGATGCTTTGGATTGAGCCAGCGTGACTCGCGCGACGCGAACACCCGTGGCCCGAGATAATGCCCAACGGCGTAATTGACCGCATCCCCGAGCACCGCCGCGATGAACAGCAACACCACCAGCAGATGCACGTTCATGCCGCCGGCCGCGGCAACAGCGCCGGCCACGAACAGCAGGGAGTCCCCGGGCAGGAACGGTGTCACCACCAGCCCGGTTTCGCAGAAGATGATCAAAAACAGGATCAGGTAGACCCAGGCGCCGTAATTTGCCACCAGCACCTGCAGGTGCTGGTCGAGATGCAGCGCGATATCAATCAGCGTGGTCAGGAATTCCACGCGGAAGGCTTTTTAAACGACGGCGCCGGACTCGTTCTCCGGCTTTTTCTCGAGCTTGACCAGGTCGTCGCGCGACACGCCGAGGTACATCACGATCGGACTGGCCACCAGCACCGACGAATAAATGCCGAAACAGATGCCGATGGTCAATGCCAGCGCGAAATAAAACAGCGTCTCACCGCCGAACAGCAGCATCGCCAGCACCATCATCTGCGTCGAACCATGGGTAATGATGGTGCGCGACATGGTCTGGGTAATCGCGGCATCCAGCACCTGCGGCACCGTTGAATTGCGATATTGCCGGCTACGGAAACATTCACGCACCCGGTCGAACACCACCACCGACTCATTGACCGAATAACCCAGAATGGCGAGCACGGCCGCCAGCACCGGCAGCGAAAACTCCCACTGGAATATCGAGAACACGCCGACGATGATGATCACGTCATGCAGGTTGGCGATGATCGCCGCGAGACCGAATTTCCATTCGAAGCGCAGCGCGAGGTAGGCGACGATGCCGATACTGACAAACAGCAGCGCCAGCGCCCCGCTTTCGAACAATTCCCTGCCGACCTGGGGCCCGACGAATTCCACACGGCGCATTTCAACATCCGCCTGCTGCTTGCGCAATTCATTCAGCACCTGCTCCGACAGCTTGGCGCTGGTCAGTCCTTCTTTGACCGGCAGCCGGATCAGCACGTCGCGCGCTGTGCCGAAATTCTGCACGGACGCCTCGGTTAAGCCGATTCTCGACAGCGTTCCGCGAATATCGTCGAGCTTTGGCGGTTCGCGGTACGACACCTCCATCACCGTGCCGCCGGTGAAATCAACACCGAAGTTCAGGCCCTGGATCGCCAGCGAACCCATCGCGATCAGAAACGTGAGCAGCGAAATGATGTTGAACATGCGCGCATGGCGCATGAACGGAATGTCTTTTTTGATGTGGAATAATTCCATGGCGTTGTGCTGTCCCCGTTGTGGCGTCCCGTTATCCGATGGCGATGCGCTCGAGCTTGCGCCGGCCGCCGTAATAGAGGTTCATCATGCCGCGCGACACCACCACCGCGCTGAAAATGGAAGTCAGGATGCCCAGACAGAGCACGACGGCGAAACCCTTCACCGCGCCGGAACCGAAGGCGAACAGCGCCATGCCGGCGATCAACGTGGTGATGTTGGAATCAAGAATCGTGCCCCACGCCCGGTCATACCCGGCGAAGATCGCCGCGTGCGGCGTATTGCCGTTGCGCAGTTCCTCGCGGATGCGTTCGTTGATCAGCACGTTGGCGTCAATCGCCATGCCGATGGTCAGCGCGATGCCGGCCATTCCGGGCAGCGTCAGCGTCGCCTGCAGCATCGACAACAGCGCCACCAGCAACAGCAGGTTCACCGCCAGCGCGATCACCGAGAACACGCCGACCACCGTGTAGTAAGCAATCATGAACACCGCGATCCCGGCAAATCCGTACAGCGTCGAATTGAAACCGATGCGGATGTTGTCGGCGCCCAGTGACGGGCCCACCGTACGCTCTTCGACGATGTCCATCGGCGCCGCCAGCGCACCGGCACGCAGCAGCAGCGACACATCGTTCGCCTCCTGCGTCGTCATGCGGCCGCTGATCTGCACACGCCCGCCGCCGATTTCGGTGCGGATCACCGGTGCCGTCACCACTTCGCCCTTGCCGCGCTCGAACAGCAGGATCGCCATGCGTTTGCCGACATTCTCGCGGGTTACCTGCTGGAATAACCGCGCCCCGGTGCCGTCGAGACTGATGTGCACCGCCGGCTCGCTGGTCTGGCTGTCAAACCCGGGCTGGGCGTCGTTGATGCGTTCACCGGTGAGCACCACCTGTTTTTTGACCAGCACCGGCTGGCCGTTGCGTTCGTAATAAAGCTCGGTGCCGAACGGCACCTGCCCCGACCTGGCCTGCGCCAGCACCGCCGGATCCATGCGTTCATCATCGACCATGCGCACTTCCAGTGTCGCGGTGCGTCCGAGAATGTCCTTGGCCTTGGCGGTGTCCTGCACACCCGGCAACTGCACCACCACGCGGTCGGCGCCCTGCTGCTGGATGATCGGCTCGGCGACGCCCAGTTCGTTGATGCGGTTCCTGAGTGTGTTGATGTTTTGCTGCAGCGCGAATTCCTGAGTGCGCCGCTGCGCCTCGACTTTCAGGGTGCCGGTAATGCGGTATTCCCCGGCATCATCGGCGGTGCGCAGATCGAGATCGGGCATATCCTTGCTGATCCGCGCCAGCGCCTTGTCGCGGAGCGCGGCTTCGCGGAAACGTACGACAACCGCCTGCCCTTCACGCGCAATGCCCGAATACTGTATGCGCTGCTCGCGCAGCGCGCCGCGAATATCGTTGGTAAATGTCTCCACCCTCTTGGTCAGCGCCGATTTCATGTCGACCTGCATCAGGAAATGCACGCCGCCGCGCAAATCCAGCCCCAGGTACATCGGCAATGCGCCGATCGACGTCAGCCATTGCGGGCTGCGCGACAGCAGGTTCAGCGCCACCACGTAATCGTCGCCCAGCGCGGATTGCAGGGCGTCCTTGGCCTTCAACTGGTCGTCGGTGGAGGAAAAACGCGCCTTGACGCTGGTGGCGTCGAGTGCGATGCCTTGCGCCACCAGCCCGGCCTTTTTCAAGGTCTCTTCGGCACGCGCCATCAACGCGGCATCGGCCTTCAGGTTGCTGCGCAGCGGTGACACCTGCACCGCGGGCACTTCACCGTAGAAATTGGGCAGGGTGTAGACCAACCCGGCGACCACGGCGACGACAATCAGGATGTACTTCCAGAGGGGATAGCGGTTCATTCTGGGGAACGTGAAAT
>JAKFUJ010000405.1 GCA_021732805.1 Betaproteobacteria bacterium
TGGGTTCGTTGATCAAAGCCCATCTTTTTCACGCAGTGCCGGTGGCCGTGGCGTTGATCGCCGGCGGATTCGTGATCCTGTGGGTCGAGCGCCGGTAGCGCCCGGTGCGCCTCACTGATGTCGATCAGATGACCTGGCGCGATGCATTGAAGGTCGGTTTTGCGCAGGCCACGGCACTGATTCCCGGCGTGTCGCGCTCCGGTGCGACCATCATCGGCGGCATGCTGTTTGGTTTGTCGCGCCGCACGGCAACCGAGTTTTCATTTTTTCTTGCAGTGCCGACGCTGATGGCGGCCGGGGCTTACGATCTTTACAAAAACCGGGCGCTGCTGTCGACCGACGATATCGGACTGTTCGGTATCGGCACTGTTACCGCTTTTTTTTCGGCATTTGTCTGCATCCGCTGGCTGATGCGTTATGTGGCGTCCCATGATTTCCGGATTTTTGCCTGGTATCGCATAGGCTTTGGTCTGTTCATATTGATCAGTGCTTATACCGGTGTCATCAAATGGTGAAGCCTCTGCGTCTGGCCACTGAGTGAGACGGCTGGAACTCCAGTGGTTTTGCGCGGTCGGACTGAGTGGGAGGATTCATGAGCAACTCGAAAACACTGTCCGATCCGAAGCACGATTGCACATTCGCAATGCAGTATTGTCCGACGTGCCGGCGATTTGCTCGCTCAGCGAGCGGGTTTATGCCGAAGCCGGAATGAAGGGATATTCTTCGGGGGCGATCACCGGGCAGATCAACAATTTTCCAGACGGACAGTTTGTAATCACCGCTGACGACAATGTGATCGGGTATTGCGCGACGTTTATCACGCGCGGCGAGATCGCATTGAAACCGCATTCCTGGGTGGAGATCACCGGCAACGGCTATGCGGCCCGGCACGATCCCGGCGGCGACTGGCTGTATGGCATGGAAGTCTGCGTCGATCCGGATTACCGCGGCTACCACCTGGGTCAGCGGCTTTATAACCAGCGCAAAAAACTCTGCGAAGAACGCAAACTCAAAGGCATCGTGTTCATCGGCCGCCTGCCGACGCTGGCGCGGCGGATCAAGCGTTACGGCACTGCCGAGAACTATGTGCGGGAGGTGCAGGAGAAGCGCCAGCGCGATCCGGTGCTGTCGTTCCAGTTGCGCAACCGCTTCGAGATTATCGGGGTCATTCCCGATTACATCAGCAACGACCAGCAGTCGCTGGGTTATGGCGTACATCTGGTATGGCGCAATCCCAAGGTGGTGGAGGATGCAAAGGCGGCAAAGCCGAAGTATTCCGGGGGACGTCTCGCCGACTCGGTGCGAGTCGGCACTGTGCAGTACATGTTGCGGCGTGTGCACTCCTTTGAAGAATTCATCAAGTTCGTCGAGTATTTTGTCGATGTGGTGGCGGCCTACAACGGCGACTTTGTGGTGTTTCCGGAGCTGTTCACGCTGCAACTGCTGTCGATCGAGAACAGGGAAATGCCGCCGGCGGAGGCAATCGCTGCGTTGACCGAGTACACCCCGCGATTTCGCGAGGCGATGCGCGACATGGCGTTGCGTCACAACATCAACATCATCGGCGGGTCGCATCCGACCAAGGTGCCCAGCGGCCGGGTTGAAAATATTTCATACATTTTTTTGCGCGACGGCAGCATTTATGAACAACCCAAGATCCATCCGGCGCCGAACGAGGTCGCGTGGTGGAATATCGAGGGCGGCGACTCGGTTGCAGCCATAGAGACCGATTGTGGTCCGATCGGTGTGCTGGTGTGTTACGACGCCGAATTTCCGGAACTGGTCAGGCACCTGACCGACCAGGGCATCCAAATCCTGTTCGTGCCGTTTTGTACCGACGAGCGCCAGAGTTATCTGCGGGTGCGCTACTGCTGTCATGCCCGTGCGGTGGAAAACCAGATTTACGTGGTGATGTCCGGCAATGTCGGCAATCTGCCGAACGTGTCGAACATGGATATCCAGTACGCGCAAAGCTGCGTGCTGACGCCCTGCGATTTTCCGTTTGCCCGTGATGGCATTGCTGCCGATACCACGCCCAATGTCGAAACCGTGGCGATTGCGGATTTGCGTCCTGATACGCTGGTCACAGCCCGCAACAACGGCACGGTGCGCAATCTGCGCGACCGGCGGCATGATCTCTATGGAGTGGTCTGGCGCGGGAAGTAAATTGCGCGCTGTTTCTGCTGCTCAGCCTTGCGTCCATGGCAGGCCGGCAGCCCGCCAGCCGCCCACCATGTTGCGATGGCCCTGCGCGTCGCGGTCGCCTTCAAAACCTTCCAGCACGTTGTAGCTCTCGGCGTATCCAGCCTGCATCGCGATCATCGCCGCATTGTGCGAACGTCCGCCGCTGCGACAGATGAACAGCACCGGCGCATCGGTTGCAACTTTCTGCCGGAGTTCATCCGCGAATGCCGGATTCGGGCGATTGCCGGGGTAGCTCAGCAGCTCGATTTCGATTGTGCCCGGAATGCGCCCAACCCAGTCCCACTCGGCGCGCGTACGCACATCCACCAACTGCGCGCCGGGCTTTGATTTCCATAATTGCCAGGCTTCCTGCGGTAGCAGCGCGCCACTGTAGGGGAGCCCTATTTGCTGCGCGCGTTCCTGCGCTGCAGCCAGAATCGAACTGGTTTCGCTCATGTCGGAATCAATGAAAGTTGCTGGACGTGCATTTTAACCGGGTGCGCATAACCATTCCACGCACTATAATTGGGCGTCTCACCGGCAGACGCACACAATTGGTGCGCCCATTAAGGGTTTTTGGATAAATTACTATTTTTATTCAGATAGATAGTCATGCACCGCCTTGGTACACATCCTGCTGAACTGGGTAGCCGGAAAAAATAATCCCCTTTTATCAATCAGCAATCGTTAGGAGAGTTAGATGGGAAGCGCAACCGATGTCATGAAGATGCTCAAGGACAACGAAGTCAAATTCGTTGATCTGCGGTTTACCGACACCCGCGGCAAGGAACAGCATGTGTCCGTGCCGACCAAGATGTTCGGCGAGGACAAGTTCACCGACGGTCACGCGTTTGACGGCTCATCGATTGCCGGCTGGAAGGGCATCGAGGCCTCGGACATGCTGCTGATGCCGGATCCGGGCACTGCGCGCATGGACCCGTTTACCGATGAAGCCACGCTGAACCTGACCTGCGATGTGGTCGAACCCTCGGACGGCAAGGGGTATGACCGCGATCCGCGTTCGATTGCCAAACGTGCCGAGGCTTATCTGAAATCCTCCGGTATCGGCGACACTGCCTATTTCGGTCCGGAACCCGAATTTTTTGTTTTTGACTCGGTCACCTGGAGCGTCGATATGTCCGGCTCCATGGTCAAAGTCAAAACTTCCGAAGCGCCGTGGTCTTCCGGGGAAGACATGGAAGGCGGCAACATGGGCCACCGTCCCGCGATCAAGGGCGGCTATTTCCCGGTGCCCCCTGTGGATTCTTTGCAGGACATCCGCTCAGCGATGTGCCTTGCGCTCGAAGAACAGGGCGTCCCGGTTGAAGTGCATCACCATGAAGTGGCCGCCCCCGGGCAATGCGAAATCGGCACCCTGTTCGCGAGCCTGGTCAAACGCGCCGACTGGAACCAGATTCTCAAATACACCGTGCACAACGTTGCGCATTCCTACGGCAAAACGGCGACCTTCATGCCGAAGCCGGTGGTCGGCGACAACGGTTCGGGCATGCACGTGCATCAATCCCTGTGGAAAGGCGGCCAGAACCTGTTCAGCGGCAACGGGTATGCCGGGCTGTCCGAGCTCGCGCTGTTCTATATCGGCGGCATCATCAAACACGCCCGCGCGCTGAACGCGATCACCAATCCGGGCACCAACTCCTACAAGCGACTGGTGCCGGGCTTTGAAGCCCCGATCAATCTTGCCTACTCCGCGAAGAACCGTTCAGCGTCGATCCGCATCCCGCACGTTGCCAGCCCGAAGGGGCGACGCATCGAAGTTCGTTTCCCGGACCCGACTGCGAATCCTTACCTGGCATTCACCGCGATGATGATGGCCGGTCTCGATGGCATCCAGAACAAGATCCATCCCGGCGACGCCGTCGACAAGAATCTGTACGATCTGCCGCCGGAAGAGGCGAAGAAAGTGCCTGCGGTCTGCTCTTCGCTGGACCAGGCGCTGGATTACCTCGACAAGGATCGCGAGTTCCTGACGCGGGGTGGTGTGTTCTCGAACGAGATGATCGACGCCTACATCGCGTTGAAAATGGAAGAGGTCACCGCCTTCCGCATGACCACGCATCCGCTCGAGTTCCAGCTGTATTACAGCCTTTGATCGCATGTGCTTCTGCAAAAGGGCGGGCATGTACCCGCCCTTTTGTTTTGAGAAGCTCCGGAAACAGTCCGGCTTGATTGCGATTTTTTCTTTACTGACATAGACTTAGCCATCAATTGCTCATGCTGCAAGTCAACCATACGGATGGTGTTCCCGTTGGGAGAAATGCCAGCCTTCTTGTGCTATCAACCGGGGCTATCGATGCGTTTGTCCATGTTTTTATTGTTGCTGTTCGGGCTCTCCGGTCCGGTTCGGGCCGATATCTGGGAGTGCGTCGACAGCAACGGCAACAAGCGCTTTACCAACGTCAAGGCGGAATCAGCCGGCTGCAAACCGATGAACCTGCCGCCGGTATCCAGCGTTCCGGCGCCCAAACCGGCGGTGAAGGGTGGAGATGCCAAACCGCAGGCCGCTGCCGGCAATTTTCCCAAGGTCGACGGCCCGACGCAGCAGCAGCGCGATGGCGAGCGGCGCAAGATACTCGAGCAGGAGCTTGCGAACGAGCAGAAGTTGCTCGATCAGGCGAAAAAGGAGCTAGCGGAGCAGGAAGCCACCCGTCTCGGCAGCGAGCGCAATTACCAGCGCGTGCTCGAACGCCTGGAACCTTTCAAGAAAAAGGTGTCGTTACACGAAAACAACGTAGCCAATCTGCGCAAGGAATTGTCCTCCCTGCGCTAGCCGCTGCGACTCCCGGCCGCCGTACGAGCGGCACACGGGCGACGCGGATTACCCCTGAAGTACGGAATCAACGGGTGCATGAACATGCTGGCGTGTTTATTGCTCCTGTATGTCATCCATACGAGCCATGAGCAATGCGGCGCTGAACGGGCTTGATCTGCTCGCAACCGCGGTCGTGGTGGTTGATGACCAACAAACCGTACTCCACATGAACCCTGCAGCAGAAAACCTGTTTGAGGCGTCGATTACCAATGCCGCCGGACTGACGCTGGGCAGGCTGTTTGGTGACAATGCAGTGCTATCTGCGGCGATCGATTATGCGCATACCAACAACTGCAGCTATACCGAACACGAACTCGATTTTGCGATCAATGGCCGCTTGCGCCTGCACCTGTCGTGCACGGTAAGCCCGACAGAACGCAGCACTAAGGCGGCTGGCGGCTCCCTGCTTGAATTCCGTCAAATAGACCAGCAGTTGCGCGTTGAGCGCGAAGCGCGGTTGCTGGAACAGAGCCAGGCGCATCGGGAACTGATTCGCAACCTGGCGCATGAAATCAAGAATCCGCTGGGAGGTATCCGTGGTGCAGCGCAATTGCTGGACCGGGAGCTCGAGCGGCCCGGTCTGCACGAATATACCCAGGTGATCATCAAGGAATCCGACCGTCTGCAATCGTTGATGGATCGCCTGCTGACGCCGCATCGCCTGCCGTTGCCGGGGCCGGTGAACATTCACGAAGTGCTTGAGCGCGTGCGCAGCGTGATCCTTGCCGAGTTTCCCGGAATTGCAGTGCGTCGCGACTACGACACCAGCATGCCCGTGCTCACCGGCGACCGCGAGCAGTTGATACAGGTCGTGCTCAACATCACGCGCAATGCCGCACAGGCGATCAAAGGCAATGAGGGACAGCAGCCTGAAGTCGGCGAGATCCTCCTGAAGACGCGCATTGCCCGCCAAGTCACGCTCGCCCGCCGCCGCTACCGGCATGCGGTGCAGGTGGAGATCAGTGACAACGGTCCGGGCATTGCCGAGGACATGCGCGCACGGGTTTTTCAACCGCTGATCTCAGGCCGCGAAGGCGGCAGCGGTCTCGGCCTGACCATTGCCCACAATTTTGTCACGCAGCACAACGGCGCGATCACGCTCGAAAGCGCGCCCGGCAAGACCTGTTTCACATTGCTGCTTCCGGTACAGGACGACCCGCGCGGGCAGCGAC
>JAKFUJ010000033.1 GCA_021732805.1 Betaproteobacteria bacterium
CTACCAGACCGACCGCGAGCACGATGCCGAGCAGCGTCAGCACATTGATCGAGAAACCCATGATCCAGATCAGGAAAAAGGCGCCGACCAGCGATACCGGGATGGTCACAAAAGGAATCAGCGTCGCCCGCGCCGAGCGCAGGAACAGGAAAATGACCAGCACCACCAGCACCAGCGCCTCGGCCATGACTTCGTACACCGAATTGATCGACTCTTCGATGAATACCGAGGTATCGAACGCGACGGCAATCTGCATGCCGGGCGGCAACGCCGCGGCGATTTTGGGCACTTCGGCCTTGACCGCCTGCGCCACCGCCAGCGTGTTCGCAGTCGATTGTTTGACGATGCCCAAACCGACCGCGGGTATGCCGTTGACACGCAGGATATTGCGGTCATCAGCGGCCCCCAGTTCGGCGCGGCCGACATCACTCAGGCGCACCGGGTAACCCTTCACTTCGCGGACGATCAACTGGTTGAACTGCTCCGGCGTGCGCAGATCGGTTTCCGACAGCACCGTGAATTCACGCTGGCTGCTTTCGATGCGCCCGGAGGGCACTTCGATGTTCTGCCGGCGCAGCGCGTCCTCGACATCCTGCGGCGTCAGCGCATAGGCCGCGAGCCGTTCACGATCGAGCCAGATGCGCATCGCGTAGCGGCGTTCGCCGCCGATGATCACCGACGACACGCCGGACAATGTTTTCAGGCGATCCGCCACATAACGATCGGCGTAATCAGAGATTTCCAGCGCGGCATGCCGATCGGAAAACAGCCGCAGCCACATGATGGCCTGGGCGTCAGCCTCGACCTTGGCGATAACCGGCTCCTTGACGTCCGTGGGCAGGCGCTCGCGCGCGCGCGCGACACGATCGCGCACATCGTTGGCGGCAAGGTCCGGATCACGGTCATTGGTGAACTCGACGGTGATCTGGCTGACTTCCTCGCGACTGACCGACTTCAGCGTTTTCACGCCCTCGATGCCGGAAATGCTGTCTTCCAGCGGCTGCGTCACCTGCGATTCAATGACCTGCGGGCTGGCCCCGGTGTATACCGTCCGCACCGACACTACCGGGGAGTCGATTTTCGGATATTCGCGCACCGTCAGCCGGTCAAAGGAAATGATGCCGATGAGGATGATCAGCAGGCTCATCACCGTGGCCAGCACGGGACGTTTGACGGAAATTTCAGGCAGGAACATGACTAATGCCCCTGACAAAATGAAAATCTTCCCTCATCCCCACCCTTCTGCTTCGCTCCCAGTGTTCCCTGGTCCCGGAGGGAGAAGGGCTTTTCATCCCTCTCCCTCCGGGACAAGGGAACACTTGAAGCGGAGCAGAGGGACCGAGGGTGAGGGGTATTTTTGTCCGGCCCAAGAGTCATTTTGTTAGGTGCTCTACTAAGGCTTCGCCGCCGCCGGCTTCTCCGCCATCACGGTGACCGCTGCGCCGTCCTGCAGTTTCAACTGACCATCGGCAACGATGCTCTGACCCTCTTCCAGCCCGGAGACGATTTCAACTTCACCGGGGCGGCGCAGGCCCATCTGCACCCTGGTCAGCACGGCCCTGCCGTCGATGATGCGAAACACAAAACGATCAGCGCCCCGCGGCACCAGCGCCTGCTCCGGTACCAGCAGTGCGTTGTTGCGCTGCTCCAGCACCAGGTTCACCCGCGCGAACATACCCGGCTTCAGGCGCACGCCCGGATTGGGCAGCCGCGCGCGGATCAACACGGTGCGCGTCGCTTCATCGACCGAGGGCTCGATGGCGTAAATTACGCCGGCGAAGGTTTCGGCGGGATAGGCATCGACATTGACCGCCAGCGCCTGGCCGACACGGATCTTGCTCAGGTACAGTTCAGGCACACGGAAATCGATTTTCAGCACGCCGATGCCTTCCAGCCGCGCCACATCCTGCCCCGCCTTGGCATAGGCGCCGGGACTGACCTGGCGCAAACCGGTCACACCCTCGAAGGGCGCGCGCACCACGTTTTTCGCCAGCTTGGCCTTGATCTCGGATTCACGCGCATTGCTCTGGTTGACGGTCTCACGGGCGTCATCCAGTGCCTGGGCGCTGATGAATTTTTTCTCGTGTAATTCCTCGGTGCGTTTCAGCCGGCTGCGGTTGAGGTTGGCGGCGGCCACCGCCGAGGCGAGCTGCGCCTCCACCTCGGATGCATCCAGCGACACCAGCTTGTCGCCCCTGCGCACCACCTGGCCTTCCTGGAAATGGATGGCCTCGATGCGGCCGTCGATTTCCGGGCGGATCATCACCGCCTCGTTGGCGAGCAGGGTGCCCACCGCACTGACCGTGTCGGTCACCGTGTCCTTGCGCACCTGCGCCGCCTTCACCGGCAGCGCGCGCGCCGGGCCGGCAGCCGCGGGTTTTGCCGCGGGCGGGAGCTGTGGTTTGGAAAAATGCCGCCAGGCGAGGCCGGCTGCGACCAGCAATACGACCGCAAGCGCAAGATAAACAATGCGTTTCATGTCTATGGAAGAGTGATTTCGGGCAACCCGGGAGTTCAGACAGCAGAAGGAGCCCGAAGTTTACCGCGACTGAATACGCCTTGTCAGAGCGAATCAGGCTGGCAGGTTGGCGGCGATCCAGTCCGCGACAAAATCAACGCCCGCCTGCCGGTTATCGACATGGGCATGTTCGGCGCCGCCGTCGTCCGCGGTAAACACGCGCAGCGTCTTGCGCCTGGAGCCGATGGCGTTATACAGCTTCTGCGCATTTTCCGCCGGCACCACGCGATCGTTGGCGCCATGCGTGACCAGAAACGGCATGGTGATCTGGTGTGCGACGTCCTTCAGCGTAAAACGTCTGGCGATTTCGATGCCGGCATCGGCATCCGCTGCACCAACCACCCACTGGAACTGAAAATTCGACTGCGCAACCTTGGTGCCTTCCGCCTGCGCTTTTTCCTTGATGCGCAACTGCCATGCCGCCAGGTCCCAGTGCAATGCGGTCATCGCCACGCCGGCCGCATAGCGTTGTTCGAACGCTGCAATGCGCCCCGAGTAATAACCGCCAAAACTGTAGCCCATGATCACCACCCGCGCCGGATCGACATCGGCGCGTTGCGCCACATAGTCATAAGCCGCCGTGCCCGGCACCTCGTAATCGTAACGGCTGGGCATGCCGCGGAAACGCAGCGTCTCGCCCTGCCCGGGGCCGTCGATCGCCAGCGTGTGCATGCCGCGCTTCGCGAACTCAAGGCCGGCGAAGATCACGCTCATCTCCTTGCAGTTGTCCATGCCGTTGAATATCACCACGGTCGGCGCGCGCACCGATACCCCGGGCGCTTTCATGAACAGCGCCGGCAGCGTGGTTTTTTCATACGGCACTTCAACAAATTCGAGATTGGAATGGCTGCGGCTCAGCCCCGCCTGGAAACAGCGGTAGGCTTTGCGTCCGACTGCCGCCTTGGCCTCGCCCGGCGCAATGAAGCGCTCGCCGGTGTAGTAATAGTTGCCGGCACGCATATAGTAATTGCCTGCCGTGCGGTCATGGCCGCGGGCCGCTGCGTCATCCGCGGTTTTTTCGATCTGCGCCGCCATCGCGCACCATTCTTCCTGCCACGCCTGCGCTTCGCCCTGCCGCGTTTTCAGGCGCTCGGCGATGCGGTCGATTTCATCCATCGCCACCACGCCATAGGGCGCCATCCCCTTGCACGCCAGCGCAGCGTTGGACCACAAAAAATTGCCGGGAAAATGATCAATCCAGAAACCGCGCGTCGCCATCAAAACTCCTGTCGGGATTTTGCCGCGCATCGTTTTAATAATAATTATTGAGCGCAGAGCCGTTGCAGTTTGACAGAAGGTTTGACACAAAGACAAGAGAATGAAAACATGGGTTGACGACGCTAGCCATAACAATCAACCGTGCCGGGGGAGATCAACGTGCTTCGCTCAATCACTATCGGTGCCGCACTGTTCGCGGTGATCAGCAGCACTTTCGCGCAAAGTTATCCGGCAAAACCAATCCGCATGATGGTGCCGTTCGCACCCGGCGGCAACGTTGACATCACCGCGCGCACCATCGCACCGGGGCTTTCTGAACTGCTGGGGCAGCAGGTGCTGGTCGACAATCGTCCCGGCGGCGCCGGCGGATCCATCGGCACCACAGCCGTGGTACGCGCCGCACCGGATGGTTACACCCTGATGGTGGCGTCGAGCAGCGTGATGACCAACGGCCCTGCGCTGTACCCCAACCTGCCGTACGACATCGTGCGCGATCTGGCGCCGGTGGGCCGTATCGCTGTGGTGCCGCTGGCGCTGGTGGTGCATCCCTCGTTGCCTGTGCGCACCACCAAAGAACTGATTGCAGTCGCCAAATCCCAAGGTGGCAATCTGCTGATGGGCAACGCCGGAGTGGGCACCACCAATCACCTGATCGCCGAATTGTTCATGATCCGCACCGGCACCAAAATGAATTTGATTCCTTATAAAGGCAGCGGCCCCGCACTGAGCGACCTGGTTGCCGGTCACATCTTTGCCCACGTCGATCAGATTTCCTCGGCACTGCCTTTCATCAAAGGCCAGCGCATTCGCGCCATCGCGGTCACCACCGCAAAACGCGCCGCAGCGGTGCCGGAGGTACCGACGCTGGCTGAATCCGGCGTGCCCGGTTTCGACGCCAGCACCGTAACCGGCATCCTCGCGCCGGCTGCAACGCCCAAGGACATCATCGCGCAACTGGACAGCGCATTGCAGAAAGTGCTCGCCACACCCGCGGTACGTGAACGCTTCACCACCCTTGGCGCTGAAGTACAGCCGGGCAGCAGCGCTGAGCTCGGGAAATTCATCCGTGAAGATCTGGCGCAATGGGTCAAAGTGGTCAAACAGGCCGGCATCAAGGTGCAATAAGCCGGTGTCCGTCTGATTCGGGCTGTTATTGCGTTAAATTCACTAACTAATTGATTTTATTGATATTTTATTGCTGTTGCTGCGCCTGCTGGTCAGCGATATCACGACGCACCTGATCCATGTCCAGCGCCCGCGCCTGGGTCAGCACGCTGTCCAGACCCGACGCCGGCAATGCCCCTGACTGCATGAACACGATCACTTCCTCGCGGAACAACATGATCGTCGGTATCGAACGGATGCCGAAATGCGCGGACAAGCCCTGCTCGTCATCGGAGTTCACTTTGGCGAACACCACATCGGGATTTTTTTCCGCGGCCGCCTCGAACACCGGCGCAAAACTCTTGCAGGGACCGCACCACGGCGCCCAGAAATCAACGATCACCATTTTGTTGCCGGTGACTGTGCTCTCGAAATTATGTTGCGTCAGTTCCTGGACGGCCATGTTTCAGCTCCTGTAAAGAGAGTCTGTTGCGGCTCCTGGCTGACTCCCGATATGCGCTGCCCGCATCATGCGACGCGCACCGCCAGTATATTCCGCCGTATTCCGCCACGCATCCTGCCGGATTGACGGAATTCCTTTTGCCAGCCCGGGCTGCCTGCAGCCGCCGGCTCGACCATTTTGCCTCTGTCAGCCGCCCTATCCCGGGATAATCAAAGAATCCCTACAGGTAATTGTCAGGATTTCCCGACAGCGGGTGCCGTTCCTTGCTGTTTTAATGGCGCTGTCCCGGATACGGTTGCGGCGCAATCATCGAAAGCGTTCCGGTCGCCGGGGCGCACGAAAAACCGGATATTGTTTGAACACAGGAAAACAGGGGTCACCATGCGCAAGTCGATAACAGCAGCGTTTTTCGCGGCACTGGCAGCTACGTCAACCGTTGCCCTGCCTGCAACCACCACAACCACATTTGCAGTCACGGCCATAGTCGGCGCAAGTTGCACCCTGGGCACCGTGACCACGCTCGGATTCGGCACTTACGATCCACTCACGGCCGTCGACAATGACGCGACGACCAGCATTGCAGTAACCTGCACGCTGCTGACACCCTATAACATCGGCCTGAATGCCGGCACCACAAGCGGCGGCACCGTTGCCCAGCGAAAAATGCAGGGCGTTACTCCTGCAAACACGCTCGACTACAACCTGTACAGCAATGCCGGCCGCACGATAATCTGGGGCAACACCATCGGCAGCAATACCGTGGCAGCCATCGGCAGCGGCACCGCGCAAAACCACACCGTTTATGGCCGCATCACCAGCGGCACCGCAGCGAACGAAGATACATACTCTGATACCATCACCGTAACCGTGACGT
>JAKFUJ010000431.1 GCA_021732805.1 Betaproteobacteria bacterium
CGCGCAATTGCGCGAGCATGGCGTTGGAGCGTGCGACCTCGGCATCGCTGACACTGTCGGGGTAGGCGCAACCGCAGCCCGCCGCATCGTCCTCACCGGCCAGTTCGGTTTCGACATTGCCGCGCAGCGCGTGATGGGTCAGCACGCTGTTGTTGATTTCGACAAAACCGGCCGCATCGCAGTTGAACCAGTTGAAATCGCCGTTGAACACCAGCGTCACCGGCCCACGTTCGGTGGCAGCAAGTGCATGGATGGCGTGCAGCGCAGGCCGGTTGCCGTAGAGACCGCCGATCACGTACAGCGTTTCGGCCTGGATTTCCGGCGTCCGGTTCAGCGATGCCAGCGCGTAGCGGTAATGCAGCGGACAACTGCGGCCGGGCTGCATGCGCAAGCTCAATGTGTGCCGCGCAATCGCTGCCAGGCAACCGGCAGCAGGAATCCGGCGACGCAGATCATCAACCCGTAGAGGTTGGTACCCAGCAGCAGCGCATACTTGCCGTCGCCGATGGCCCACGACTGCGGAATCAGGCCGGCAGCAAACAGTACGCCGAGAGCGATGCCCGGCCAGAACGCGAGATGGAAACTCCACGGTGAATGTTTGACCAGCGGCGCCAGCAGGAACACCGGCGCCAGGCCCATGACCATGGTGCCGCTGACCGTGGTGGCTTTGAGGATGTCGGTGCCGGCGATCATCGGTACGTTGCCGAGGATGGCGAATGCCAGCATGGTCCACATGCCGATAACCATTGCGCGCGGTCCGGGCGTGCGACCGGCCAACATCGGCAGTTCGCGGCCGATGGACTTGGCCACCGAGGAAAAGGTTGAATCCAGCGTCGATCCTGCAGCCATGATCATGACCACGGTCATCAGCAGATAGGGGACGGCGCCGAATGCCAGCGCCACCGCGCCCGGCATGTTGTCGCCGGTCGGCAGTCCTTCAAATTTGGCATGCACGCCGATCAGGCTGAACGCAAAGATGCACACAAAGCCCAGGACGCCGGCGACGATGAACGCGCGCAGCATGGTTTTTTCCCTGGTGATGAAACCGCGGTCCGTCAGTACCGGATCGTGGAACGGGTATGACACGACCTGCAGCAACGCCACCAGCAGCAGGTCAACGCCGGCATTGAGCCTGAAGTCGCCGACGTTCAGCAGCGTGCCGACGCCATGCTTGGGCAACACCAGAAACAGCACGATGCCGAGCACGATCACAAACAGCACAGCCTGGATGACATCGGTGACGATGGAACTGCGCAGGCCGCCTTTCAGGCTGTAGACCAGCGTGACGGCGGTGAACAGCAGGGCGGAAGCGATGAAGGACCATTCGCCGGCCTTGCCGTAGTAGGCGCCGACAACGGCGGTGTTGCTCCAGACTTCGTTATACAGGCGGATCAGGATCGCTGCGGTGAAGGCCAGCGCAGCGAGCTTGCCGTAACGCCCGATCAGGAACGGCACCAGCCCGGTGGCGCCGTGACGGGTGCGCAGCCAGTAGATGACAAAACCCGCCAGCGGTATCGACAGCCAGTACGTGGCATAAGCCAGTCCGCCGACCACGCCCCAGGCTGCACCCAGGTTGGCGGCGTTGGTCACCGATTTGGCGAATATCCAGCTGATGAAAATGCTGCACATCAGCGCCCATTCGGTGGCCGGGCGGCCGGCATCATCGCTGCCGCCGAAAAAGGCGGCTTCGGTGCGCGAGCGCGGTGAAATCGCATACATCACGCCGCCGTAGAGCAACAGGAAACCCCAGAAATAAATGGCAAAGGTTGGTTCGATCATGACTATCTCGGGTGTGGTGATTAAAAGGGCAATCGCAAGAGGTCAATCGACCAGCGCGCCGCCGCAACTGGAACCCTGGCCGGCGGTGCAGCCGTAACAGTGGTCCTTGACGACGATGGGGTTGTGCTCGATGTCGGCGCCGATCAGGTCGCGCAGATGCGGACGCCGGCGGTTTTTCCAGGCCAGCGGCAGTTCGAGCATCTGGTTGAAATCACAGTCGTAGACATGACCCTGCCAGTCCACCGACAGCAGCGAGCGGCACATCACCGATTCGAGATTGGCGGTTTGGTAGGCGTTTTTGAGCAGATTCATGTACGGTTCGAACTGCCCTTTCGAAATCAGCGTGCTGCCGAAGCGCTGGATCGGCATGTTGGTGATCACATACAGCTCGTTGAACACGATGCCGTAGCTGTCGCGCAGGCGCTCCTGGTAATCCCGTTGCAGTTGTTGCTGCTCCGGCGGCAGTACGGGTCCCTGCGGGTTGTAGACCAGATTCAGTTTCAGCGCCGATCCGGGCTGGCCGTAACCGAGGCTGTTCAGCAATTGCAGCGCACGGATGCTGGTGCCGAACACACCCTTGCCGCGCTGGCGGTCGACGTTGTCTTCGAGGTAGCAGGGCAGCGAAGCGGTGATTTCAACTTCGCTGTCGGCGAGGAATTGCGCGAGCGTTTCCTGTCCGGGCTCGAACAGGATGGTCAGGTTGCAGCGGTCGATGACACGCACGCCGAGATTGCGCGCGGCAGTGACCAGATTGCGGAAATGCGGATTCAGTTCCGGTGCGCCGCCGGTGACGTCCAGTGTTTTGATTCCGGCGGATTGCAGACAGGCAATGACTTCAAGGATGGTTTCCTGCGACATCAGCTCGGTGCGGGTCGGGCCGGCGTTGACGTGGCAGTGCAGGCAGCTCTGGTTGCACTTGTAGCCGAGATTGACCTGCAGCGTTTCGGTGCGGCGGCGGCGAATTGCCGGGAAATCACTGGCTTCCATCAGGGGCAGGGTGGCGTGCATCAATCGCTCCAGAGACCGCTTTGGCCAAAAACAAAACAATTAGTCAGGACTACCGGGGAATCCTTACGGATCACCCAAGTTACAGCAAACAGGGCGTCACAGGGGCGTTATTCCGGGTCACCAGTCGATGCGGGTTGCAGTCGATGATGTTATCGTTCCTGTGCGAGTTTTTAATCGAAGCTTCGTAGTTATGCAAGGTGGTTTCCGCATCAAGGCGTAAACCCTTTAATTGCGCCCGCCTGCCGGTCGTCGTCATCCGTTGCAACCGTTTATCAAGGAGAAAACATGAATAACCTGCGTACAATTGCTGTTTCCATGATTGTAATTTTTTGTTCGCCGGCATGGGCCGCTGACGGCCTGGTCACTCTTAAGAGCGCGCACAGTGTCAAGGACACGATCGACCGTTTTGAGTCGACGGCCAAGGCCCGCGGCCTCAATATATTTCTGCGTGTCGATCACGCCGCCGGGGCGAAGAAAGTCGGCAAGGACTTGCGTCCTACCGAACTGCTGGTATTCGGCAATCCGCAGGGTGGTACGCCATTGATGGAATGCGCGCAATCCGCCGGCATCGATCTGCCGCTGAAGGCGCTGGCCTGGCAAGATGCATCGGGTCAGGTCTGGCTGGGTTACAACGATCCGCAGTACCTCGCGGCGCGGCATGCCGCCGGCAACTGTCCGGTGGTGGCGAATCTGACCAAAGCGCTCGCGGGTATCGCTCAGGAAGCAGTGAAGTAGCAGGGCTGCCATGAATATCCACCCCGGGTCGCGCCTGTTTCCTGCCGCACGTGCCATGGGCCGTTGCGGTTTTTTCAGCATTGCGTTGATCGCTGCTTGCCTGTCGGCGTCACCGGTGATTGCGCAGACTGTCGCCAAGCCGGCTGCCGTACCGCGTCCGGCGCTGGTGCCGCTGACCGTTTTTTTCGAGCTTGCGGGAGAGGATGAGACCAAGGCGCTCGCGGCACTGAAGCGGATTGGTGACCAATGGCGCGACGAGTATGCCGCGATGCTGCTCGAAATCAGCGGTTTTCTGCCCAGTCGCCGCGTGCAGTCGGGTGTCATCGCACTGCTCGAAAAAACGACCGGCCAGTCTTTCGGCGGCGATATCAACCGCTGGTATGAGTGGGTGTGGTCGAAACAGCGCGGCGCGCATCCCGATTACGCGGAATTCAAGGCTGCGCTCTACGAGCAACTGGACCCGCGTTTTCGCGAGTATTTCCGCAACAAACCGCAAACCATCATTCGTCTTGACGAGATTCGCTGGGGCGGCGTGCGGCGCGACGGCATTCCGCCGCTGGTCAACCCGAAAATGATTGCGGCACGCGAGGCCACCTGGCTGGCGGATGACAGCATCGTGTTCGGTGTCGCCATCGACGGCGATGTGCGGGCGTATCCCAAGCGCATCATGGCCTGGCATGAGATGTTCAGGGACACCATCGCCGGGCGCAAGCTGAACGGCGTGTACTGCACGCTGTGCGGTTCGATGATTCTCTACGATGTCACCATCAACGGCGTCCACTACGAACTGGGCACCAGCGGCTTTCTGTATCGCTCGAACAAGCTGATGTACGACCATGCCACCCAATCGATGTGGTCGACCCTGACCGGTACGCCGGTGGTGGGTACGCTGGTCGGCAAGGGCATTGAACTGAAGCCGCTCTACATCGTCACCACCACCTGGAAGGAGTGGCGCAAACGCCACCCGGCGACACTGGTGCTGTCGCTGGACACCGGGCATCAGCGCGATTATGGCGAGGGTGTTGCCTACCGCAATTACTTCGCCACCGATCAACTGATGTTCAATGTGCCCAAACTCGACACCCGTCTCGCCAACAAGGCCGAAGTGCTGGCGCTGCGGTTTTCCGATGCGCCGGCAGAACAGTTGGCGATCGCCGCGGATTTTCTGTCGGCCAACCGTGTTTACCATGATCGCATCGGGCGCAATGAGTTCGTGGTGCTGACCGACGGCAGCGGCGCCAACCGGGTGTACGAATCGCGAAAAAAGGTTTTCGCAAGCTGGGACGGCGAGTACTCCCTGCGTGATCGCGAAGGGAATATGTGGAAGGTTGATGAAGACCGGCTGACCGGGCCGCGCGGGGAAATCCACAAACGGTTGTCGGCGCACCGCGCATTCTGGTTTGGCTGGTATGCGGCCTATCCGGGTACGCGGCTGGTGAAATAACCGGTACTGTCCGATATTGCGTGGTCTTGTCGCGCTGTATGGAGATATGATGTTGTTGAGGTTGGTGCTGTACCTATAAATACATCAATTTCCGGAGGGGCGTCATGAAGCACTGGATGATCTTGGGTGTGGCGGCATGGACCGCCTTTGGCACAGGGGCATCCCTTGCGCAAACGGAACGTGCTTTTCCGGAAAAGACCGTGCGCATCATCGTGCCGTGGGCTGCCGGCGGCAATATTGACGTATTGACCCGGTTGAATGCGCAGCAGCTCACCGCGATGTGGGGGCAGCAGGTTGTGGTGGACAATCGCGGCGGCGCCAATGGCATGATCGGCTCCGAGATGGTGGTTCGCGCGGCGCCCGATGGTTACACGTTGCTGGTGGACGGACTGCAGACCCATGTCATCAATCCGCATGTTTTCAACAAGATGGCTTACGAAACGCAGCGTGATCTCGCGCAGATCACGCTGCTCGGCGCGGTTCAGCACATACTGGTCGCGCATCCTTCACTGCCGGTCAGGACGACACGGGATCTGACCGCGCTGGCCAAGGCCCGGCCCGGTGAAATCGCCTATGCCACTTTCGGTACCGGCAGCATGCCGCACATGGCCGGCGAGTTGTTCCAGCAGATGACCGGCACCAGGCTGCTGCATGTGCCGTACAAAGGCGGCGGACCGGCGCTGATCGGGTTGCTGTCCGGCGAAACCTCAATCTATTGGCCCGGCATCGCAATCGCAATGCCGCACATCAAAACCGGAAAACTGCGTGCGCTGGGTGTGGCGAGCAAGGCCAGGGCTGAAGAATTGCCCGATCTGCCGACGCTGGCCGAGCAGTTAAAGGCGCCCGATTACGAAGTGACCAGCATTTTTTCTTTCATGGCGCCTGTGAATACGCCGAAAGCGGTGATCAACAAGGTTCAGGCCGGCGTCACCCAGGTGCTGTCGTTGCCGGAGGTACGCAAGACCTACGCAACACTGGGGGCCGCGTTGCCGCAACCCTTGTCGCCGGAGGAAACCGCAGCCCTGCTGCGCGCGGAGTCGGCGCGCTGGGGGCGGGTGGTCAAGGCAGCCGATATCAAGCGTAACTAGTATATTAACACATAAATAACGATATATATTTTATACTGCCGCATATCCACTTCAAGATGAGGAGTTGGTCATGCGACAGACTGAATTGCACCTTAGCGCCAAGGATCGCGAGTTGGTTGAA
>JAKFUJ010000403.1 GCA_021732805.1 Betaproteobacteria bacterium
TTGTGGTCAAAATCGCCACTGCCTGCGTTACCGCATTTGGCAAATGAGTTGCCCATATTCTCGATAGGGGCCGCGGCAAGTGCCTTGTCATTGACGATTTTGACCACAACGCATCTCATGAAGTAATGGTTAACAGGCCCAAGTGCTGATCATCTTAATTTCGGCCTGCCGCTACAGCCATAGGACAAATTTGGATTCGTGTGTAAGACAACACCTGACGCCGGATGCGCCTGATTTGTAATTTCGACGTGTCAAAGTTACCGGCTTCACCGGCGTCTGTTTCACCATGCTTGAACTTTGACTGTTCAGCACTCCTGAGCTGCATCGATGACCGCTTGGCACGTGTTGTGCAACATGCAGGATACGGAAATATGACCCAATAAACAGGAATCGAGATGGCGAGCGCTGTCACGGCACAAGAGGTTTCGTCCGACACTAGTGGGCCGACCCTCCAAGGAGATGCGCGATGGAACAGGAAAAAGTGATCAGCGTAATGCCGGGCCTCACGCAATGGAGCGTGCGGGAACGGGGTGTAGAGAATCCCATTGCCTACTTCACCACCTGCAAGGAAGCCCTTAAATATGCGACAGCCGTTGCCGAGCTCAAATTTAGAGCCGTGGTACGTATTATGGATAAAGACGGCCTTACGGTATCTGAGGAGCGCTTCGGAATGAAAAGCGGTAACGCGTCATCCGAATCGGGCAAGCTTTCTAGTCAGCACAACGCTCTTTTCAGTACAAGGAAATGAATATGGATACCATTATCTCGGGAAGGTTCGACACTCTTGCGCAAGCGCAGCAGGCGGAAGCCATGCTGATTGGCCGTGAATTCACTGAAGACGACATTTGCTCTTTTGCCCTGAATCCGCCGGGCCAGCATGACGCCGATCCCGTCGGTGGAGACGGCCAAGCCGATGACAACAGCCGCCAGGCAGGTCCCGACACCGCCAAAGGCAGTGCCATCGGCCTGGGTGCCGGTCTTGCTGCGGTTGCAGTCGCCGTTCCGGCCGCGGGTGTTGCTGTAGCGGTTGTCGCAGCAGCAGCCGGGGTTTGCGCCTACACCGGCTCACTGGCCGGAGCCTTGCACGGCATGGGACCTGAGCAGCAGAAAACAACGGGAAAAACTGCGGATCCGCGTCCTGCCGGTGTTCTGATCGCCGTCAGGGCTGCTGATGATGCCGGAGCGCAGTCAGCACAGGAGGCTCTGCAAAGCACTGGGGCCAGGGATATTGAAATTGCCGCCGGCATCTGGCGGGACGGATCATGGGCTGACTTTGATCCGCAATCCACACCGCATCATCCGTCGCGGTAGCGGACATCATGCTCAACCCGCCCTCAACATCTCATTAATGGTCCTGCTTCGGGGCTGTTTTTTTTCGCAGTTCCAGCGCACCGTTGAGGACGGTGGCATCCTCGATTTCATCTGATTTATCGAAGAAATAATCCGCCCCCAGTGTCCTGCGTGCCTTGGCATATTCAGGATAAGGGTGGCTGGTCAACACGATCAGCTTCTGCAATCTGATCCGGATCATCTGGGCCAATCGAACCCTTCAGACTTGAGCCATCGCGCCCGCGCTGGGCCGGTGTCCACGATCATCACCTCAGGCAGGCAGCGGTTGATCCCCGCAAGCGCCTGTTTCCCGGAATTCGCGCTCCGGTCACTTCGTTATGACCGGGTTCGGTAACCGCCCCGGTGACTGCGTCGCGCAGCAGCACCGGGTCTTCGACCAGAAAAATCCTCAACGGCGAATCATGCCCGGGCAAGCCCCGGCGTTCCGGCAATGGTTGTGCCATGAGCCGTGCGGCGGCGGGATCGCTGTTTACGATTTGCAGGCTCACTATTGCACCAACTCAAGACCGGAACCCTCTGCACGGTATTCAGTAAGCCGGTTATAAAGCGTCTTCAGGCTGATACCCAGCGTTTCCGCAGTTTTTTTCTTGTTGCCTTCAAAACTGTGCAAAGTAGCCATGATCAGTTTCTGCTCCGCAACAGCGAGCGGAGTGCCGACCGCGACGTTTACCCCATCGCGCAATGAAGGGTTTGAGGGCACATCGGCCTCCGCAAAACGTGCGGCATGAACCCCGGTAACCACCAGATCCAGAGTGTCGCTGGCCATGATGAACGCACGGTGAATCGTGTTTTTCAGTTCGCGCACATTGCCCGGCCAGCCATGGGTCTGCAAAAACTCCATTGAGGCGGGAGAAAACTTTTTCCGGGTGTCATTGCTTGTATTGAGCTCGTCCAGAAAGTGCTCCGCCAGCAGCACGACGTCCTCTTCGCGATCACGCAGAGGCGGCACCGTCAGCGGAAAAACCGAAATTCGATAGAGCAGATCTTCCCGGAGCATTCCCTGCTCCACGGCAATTTCAGGCTGCCGGTTGGTCGCGGCAATGACCCGTACATCGGCCGCAAAGTCTTCATTGCCGCCAACCCTGCGAAAGCGGCCGGTTTCAAGAACGCGAAGCAGCTTTACCTGCATTTCCGGCGCCATTTCAGTGATTTCATCGAGGAATATCGTGCCGCCTGCAGCCCGTTCAAAACACCCCTTGTGCATGCGTATCGCACCGGTAAAACTGCCACGCTCGTGCCCGAACAGTTCAGCCTCGATCAAATTGGCGGGAATGGCGCCGCAGTTGATCGCAACAAAGGGCTGATTGCCGCGCCCGCTTTTCCGGTGCACGGCATTGGCCACCAATTCCTTGCCGACACCGGTTTCGCCGATGATGAGCACCGTCGCATCCGTAGGCGCAACCTTGTCCAGCAATTGATAGAGTTTGCGGATTTTCTCGCATGATCCGTAAATGCCTTCGTAGCGCCGCAATTCGCCCGTCGGCGGGTTTTCCTTTTGCGAAGAAATTTTGGCGTCGGCTCCTGATGCCAGAACCACACCTGCAAGAAAATCCCGGCTTTGTACCTCGGATAAATTGTTGATCATGTCGTTTTTCTTCCTGTTGAATATCATGTTATCCAGGCGCCCAACTGTGAAAATCGGCCTGGCGCAGACATGAACATCATAGGTTTGCCGCTGATCGGTAAATATCGGGAAAACACCGATTGTGATGTAGGAGGCTGCTGCGCCGCACGTCAGGCGCAGTCCTACAGGAGGCGCTGGCCGTCAGCCTTCAGACACGTCTGATGCTGCGGGTAAGGTGACGGTGACGGTGGTGCCGCCTCCCGTGGCACTGACGATCAGGAAATCCCCCCCCAGATCCCGGGCACGGCCGCGCATGCCGTGGATTCCGTTTGATGCCGGTTTGGCTTGCTCATCATCCACCATGCCCACTCCATCGTCGATGATTTCGAGAACATCATTGGTATCGATGCGTATAAAGCGGATGGTTACGGTGCGGGCCTGGGCGTGTTTGAGCACGTTGGTCAGGGCTTCCTGTGTGATGCGGAAGAAAACAATGGCATTGACCTTGTTGACGACAACTTGGTCGTCATCGGCGAGCACTTCAACCTTGATGCCGGTTCTATTTGAAAAATCGGCGGTGTACCAGCGCAGGGCCGCCAGCAGGCCCAGATTGTCGAGTATGCTGGGCCGCAAATCAGTGATGATCTTACGTGTCGCCTGAATTGCGGCATCGGCGAGCTGGATTGCACTTCTGGGATTGCGGCCATCGGTGCGATCCGCGGGGACGCGCTTCAGCAGCGCGCTGACTTCCAGCCGCAACGCCGTCAGCGTCGCCCCCAGTTCATCGTGCAGTTCACGTGCGAGATGCGCCTTTTCCTCCTCACGAGCAGTTTGCAAATGGCTGGAAAACGCCAGAATTCGCGCGCGCGAACTCTCGATCTCGGACTCCATTTGACGCCGCACGGTATTGTCATAACAGGTAGCCAGATAACCGGCCAGTTCCCCCTGCATGTTGTAATACGGCCTGCAGGAACAGATCACCCAGCCATAACGACCGTCAGCCCGGCGCAGGCGGTACTGGATTTCAAACGGTTGACGGCGTTCCAGAGATTGTTTGAATGCGCCCTGCCACGCCGCCCTGTCTTCCGGATGCAGCCCCTTCAGCCAGCCTTCACCTGCCTCCTGCTCCTGCGATCGTCCGGTAAAATCCAGCCATGCCGGATTGCAATAGTCACATTGCCCGGTGGCATCGGTACGCCAGACCATATTGGGGAAGCTGCTGAACAACCGCAGATAATAATCACGCGCCTGCTCGGTTTCGTTGCGCAGCTCGATGCGTTCGGTCTGATCGCGGGTGATCACGGTAAATCCCTCGACAATTCCGTCATCATTGCGGAGCGGGGAAATCACGTCTTCACCGCAAAAACGCGCGTGGTCCTTGCGCTGGTGCCAGCATTCCTCCTCGTAGCGTCCGCTTGCTCTCGCCAGCGCAAGCTTTTCTGCGACCGGGGTCGCGTCTGGCGGATAAAGCATCGCCAGACTGCGGTTCATGATTTCCTGGGCACGGTATTGGGTCAACTGTTCAGCTGCCCTGCTCCAGCTGCTGATTTTTCCGTCTTCGCTCAACATGAAAATCGCATGTTCCGTCACGCCGTTGATAATGATGCGGTTCTTGCGTTCGCTTTCACGCAGCGCCTGTTCCGCCTGCTTGCGCGCCTCGATATCGAGCGCCAGCAAACTGTTGGCTTTGCTCAGGTTTGCGGCGCGCTGTCCGGCAAGCTGGTAGAGGAATACCGCCGCAGCGAGCAAAGTGGCCAGCAATATGCCACTGACCAGCACCGCTTCAGGCAGAATCGAGACGGCTTCTTTCAACGCCATCTGAGTCGGCGCCACCCTGATCCGCCATTCATTACTGTAGAGAACCAGAGTTTTTTCGCTGACCCTGCGGTCTGCAGTGTCCTGCTCTTTCAATCGTGCCTGCAGCAGACGCTGTTTCCCGTCCAGCACTTCTATTGCATAACGGGGAAAACGGTCGCTGATCAACGATTCCAGCCAGCCCTTTTCTGCGAAGGTGCCAATCACCATCCCCTGGAACACGTCCATGTGGTAGATCGGCACATAAACCTGAAAACCACTACCGCCAATCCGCAAATCAACCAATCTTGTCAATGCCGGATTGCGGCCGGACTGAGCCGCTTTCACCGCGGTGATGCGAGCCGGATCGCGGAGCAGACTGCCTCCGACCGGGCCACCGGGAATGATCCAGCGCAGCGTCAGATCAGCATCGGCCCAGCCGATCGCCCGGAATGCAGGCATATCCCGCAGTAATTGTCGGGCGTCCTGCTGCCACGCAGTGGCAACAAAATCGGCATCATTCCTGCGAATTGCAAACCGCTCCAGCGCCCGTATGCGGAAGTCCAACTCCCTGACGATATCTTGGCCGACCGCATCCATCACCGCGCGGGTGCTGGCCCGGATTTTCCCCTCATTCTCCAGTTTTAATCCCTGCCATAAACCCAGAGTACCCATGACAATGGTCAGCCACAGCGCAAGGGACGCCCATCGCCGTGCCTTTACTGTTTCCGCACCAGATCCGAAAAAGACAAAACACAGAACAGTGACACCCAGCAGAAGAAAACCGACCGCATTGATGCCATCGAGTGCATTGAAATACAGTCCATGATCAATAAAAAAAGCGGGATTGTTGGGGCCCATGATCAAAAACAGTGCCAGAACCACAAGCACCAGACCCGTGCAACCGAGCACCAGCGAACGAACTACGCTGTAAGGCGGATATTTCAACGCGCCGATCACGTAACCGCTGATCACAAAAGCCGTCGCCACGATCGGTGAGAGGTCGTCATAAACCTCGGCTGGAAGCCAGTAATGGGCAAGAATGGGCGTCACCGGGAGATCCAGTCCCGGGACCAAAAAAACCAGCAACCGTATCAAACCGATCAGTATGGCTGCGCCCGCGCACACTCCGGCAATAATCGGCGCACGTCCGCGGAAGGCGACCAGCGCCAATCCGCAAAATGCAAAAGCCCAGGCGCTGTCATATTGAATCAGATACGCCATGGACAGAACGTCCGGCGTCAACCATGGGCGGCAATGCCAGACCACCAGTGCCTGCACACCAAACAGAAACAGCATCAGCCCGCAAATCAGCAGGCCGACTGTCCAATCAATTTTTCGCAACACTGAAAACATGGCTCGCCTTGTTAGGGCCTGTTATGGACTTTACAATTTACTTAATTAAATCAATTGCTTATTTAACATCGCCCTCACCCCGGCCCTCTCCCGGAGGG
>JAKFUJ010000119.1 GCA_021732805.1 Betaproteobacteria bacterium
GGCAGTGATTCAGCACTGGCGCTGGCGATGATGCACGTGATTGTTAAAGATGATCTGGTCGACCGGGATTTCGTCGCCAGCCATACCACGGGTTATGAAGAACTGGTGCTCTCGCTGGAACACTGGACGCCGGAATACGCCTCCGACATCGTCGGCATCACGCCTGCAGCAATCCGCTCTCTGGCGCGCGAGTATGCGACCGCCAAGCCGGCAATGATCCTTATCGGTGGCGGCTCGATACACAAATACAAAGGCGGCTGGCTGTCGACGCGCGCCATCTCCTGCCTGCCGGCGTTGACCGGAAATCTGGGCAAACCCGGCGCCGGAATCGGACCGCGGCACCGGGCCAATCTGCGCGGCGACCGATTTGCCGACATTACCGCGGCCAATCGTCGTCCGCCCGGCAGCTACATCCCGAATCACATGGAATCGATTTCGCAGGCAGTAAACGAGGGCAAAGTCGGGCTGTTGCTCCTGCTGGGAACCAACATGCTGTCCTCTTTCGCGGATTCTTCGGCACTGGAACGGGGCATGGATCGGGTCAATCTGATCGTGACCATGGATCTGTTCTCGCACGAAACCACACGGCTTAAAGCGGATCTGGTTTTGCCCGGCACCTGCTGGCTGGAAGAGATCGGCATCAAAGACACCCAGAGCCATATCTATCTGATGGACAAGGTGCGCGAGGCTCCCGGCGATTGCCGGCCGGTGAGCTGGGTACTACGCGAGCTGGCGACGAGACTCGAAGTCGCTGACTACTTTCCATGGACGGATCAGGAAGGTGCGGTTGATGCGACCCTCGCCGGCTTTGACGAGGGCCGACTGTCGGTGAAGCGCCTGCGTGCGGAAGGCGGTTACTGCGCACGCGAAACGCATGCGGTCGCTTACGACAATCAGCGTTTTCACACGCCCTCTGGAAAAGTGGAGTTTTTCTCTGAACGCGCGCTGTCACTCGGACTGCCGCCACTGCCGGTCTATCAGGAACCGGAAGAAACGGCGCGGTCGCAACCCGACAAGGCGCGGAATTACCCCTTGGTGTTCCGGCAAGGACGCACAATCACGTCGTTCAACGCCTGGTTCGATGAAGGACGGGCATTGCCGGCACTGGTGAAAGCAGAGCCGTTCCCGGTACTCTGGGTGAATCCTGAAGATGCCTCAGTCAGAGCTATCCATTCGGGAGACCTCATCAAGATGTATAACGAACGCGGCTCATTTCTTGCGAGATCACGTGTGACGACAGATATCCCTCAGGGTGTCGTGTGGATGCGGACCGGCTGGGCCGGCGTCAACCGACTGACGTCTTGTACTGCCTCGATGTCGCCCGAAGCCGCGATGGCGATTCCCGGGATTCCCGGCGGACAGGCGGCTTACGAAGCAATGGTTCAGTTGCGTTCCGTACCTGGTATTGGAAATGGAATCGAACAAGCCCGACCAGCAGTGATCATGTCCTGAAGTAACCGTTCCCGGCGTTTACCAGCCGGATATTATTGAGAGTTGCATAATTCATGACAAAAACATGCCTCTGACGAGGCTGTCATGTTTTTGGGAATACTCAATAGTGATTTGTTATCTGCCGATAACCTGGAGTCGTTGTCATGAAACAATCGCTTGTTGCCGTCTTCGCCTGCGGACTCAGCTTCGGGTTACATGCTCAGGATTATCCCGTCAAGCCGGTCAGAATCATCGTGCCGTTTGCCGCTGGCGGAGCAGCCGATATTTCAGCACGCGGAATCACGCCGGGACTCTCGGAAACTCTCCGGCAGAACGTCATCGTCGACAATCGGCCCGGCGCCGGCGGAACCATCGGCGCGGAATTTGTGGCAAAAGCAGCACCGGATGGCTACACCCTGCTGCTGGGATCAAACAGCACTTTGAGTGTCGCACCAAGCCTGTATCCGCGGATCAGATACGACTCAGTCCGTGATTTCTCGCCCATCACCCTGTTGGCTACCACTCCCATGGTGCTGGCGATTCATCCATCGGTCCCGGCGAAGAACATCAAGGAATTCATCGCGATTGCCAAAGCCAAGCCCCGGATTCTGACCATGGCTTCGGGCGGGCTGGGCAGCATGAATCAGATGACCGGCGAACTCTTTCAGTCGTTGACCGGCGTCAAGTTCATTCATGTGCCTTTCAAGGGATCGGCACCGGCGGTTGTCGGACTGATTTCCGGTGAGGTCGACATGATTTTCGATCAACTGGCGACTTCCGTTACCCAGATCAATGCCGGGAAACTCCGTGCACTGGGTGTCACGGCGAATACGCGCAACCAACTGCTGCCGCAGGTACCGACCATGGCGGAATCCGGTATTGCCAATTACCAGGTGACCAGCATCACCGGAATCCTGGTGCCCGCGGGAACATTCGGCGATATCGTCACCAAGTTGAATACCGCCATCGTGAATGTACTGAAAAATAACGATGTAAAAGCACGGTTCGCGACGGTTGGTCTCGAAGTCCGGGGCAGCACACCGCAGGACTTCAGCGCGTTCATCAAGGATGATCTGTCGCGATGGACCAAAGTTGTCAAAACCGCGAATATTTCCGTGGAGTAACCATCATTGCCGACCCTGCTCGGCCATCTGAATGTCATCGATGTGTTTACAAAAGAAACCTGACCTCTGGTATTGACCGGGGATTGCTGGCAACGAGGGTAGCCAATAATTCCATTAAAATTCCCTTTTGGTCACACACTTCCAAGGACATCATGCTCCGCATCTACGGCTCCGCCAACTCCCGCGCCCTTCGTGTTGTCTGGATGGCCGCTGAACTCGAACTCAAATATGAACATTGCGACTGGCTGCCGCGTGCGCCGGAAACAAAAACGCCGGCTTACCGCGCGCTGAATCCCAACGGCCGGGTGCCGACGATAGACGACGATGGTTTCATCCTGTCGGAATCGATGGCGATCAACATCTATCTCGCCAAAAAGCACAACAGCCCGCTGTGGCCAGCCGATCCCAAACAGCAAGCGCTGGCCATGCAATGGAGTCTGTGGGAAACCGACCGCCTCGACCGCCAGATCGTCGATTACGTGCGCCACACCGTCGCACTGCCCTCAGCCGAACGCAAAGCCGATATCGCTGCCGCAGCGTGGAAGCAGGTCGAACCGGCGTTCGATGTGCTGGAAACCTCACTCACAGAATCGACCTGGCTGATCGGCGAGTCGTTTACCGTCGCCGACGTCAATGTCGCCGGCGCGTTATATCGCGCACTGTCGATCGACACCGGCAAATGGGTGCGACTCAATCACTGGCTGAAACGCTGCTGGGAACGCCCTGCTGCCAAAGCCACCCGTGCGCTACGCGAGAAGAGCGAGAAATAAAAACCGGACGCACCTTCTGTTATCCCGGTACTTTGTTATAAGTAATTGATTTTATTGATATTTATTGTTTTTGCGCAGCGGCGGCGCCGGGTCTGCCCAGCGCCGCCGCAATCCGTTGCGGGATATCAAATTCCTCACAGGTGTTGAAAGCGCCTTCGCAACTTCTGTCCGCATTGCGCGCGTCCAGCGCCCGCGTGTAATAAATTTTTGCGACATCCCTGAAGCCGAGTCCCATTGCCGCTTCACCGAGCAGAAAATACGAAAGGTCGTTCAGGTAACCGGTTTTGACCACGGCTACAGCCAGTTCACGCCACTGCTTTTTGCCGTGTAATGATTTCCAGTTGCCGCGCTGAAAACCGTAACCCAGCGCACATTCATAACTGCAGGTCAGTATTACTTCGCCCTTGCGAAAACGTTCGAACTCCGCAGCCATGAAGGTCATCACTTCCGGCTCGGCGGAAACCCTGGCGGTATATTCCTCGCGCGTCGTGCTGCCCACCACATATTCATTCGACGGCTGACCGATGAAATCCGGCAGCGGACCCGCGGTTTTGTTCTTCGCCCGCTGATAGAGCGGATCCACCTGGGTGACCAGTGCCTGCAGGCGTTGCGCGCGATTCTCCGGCGCCGGATGTGTCGACAAAAACTCGGGCGGCGTACCGCCCTGCTTTGCCATTTTTTCCCACAAGGTCACAGCGGCGCGCGGATCAAAGCCGGCGCGTGCGGCAAGTTCAATGCCGATCTGGTCGGCTTCGGTTTCAGCATCGCGGCTGTTGGGCAGTGTGATCGCCAGCGCAGCAGCCACCGCCACGGTATTCTGCGCGGCCGGATACGCACTGGAGTTATTGGAGTTGCGCCCCGCCAAAGCCACAGCGAGCAACGCCGAACCGACGCCCACCGTCATCGCCACCGACATTTTTTCCCGGGTATGGCTGGCCAGCGCATGGCCGATTTCATGGCCCATCACATTGGCAATTTCATCGTCGGACGCTTTTAATTTTTCCCAGAAGCCGGTGTAGATGCCCATCTTGCCGCCGGCCATGCAGAACGCGTTGACCACCTTGGGATCGTTGATGACCTGCACTTCCCAGTGCCAGCCCGACGAATCCGGACGGAAGCGCACGGCCTCAGCCACCAGACGGTTGGTGATTTCCTTGACCCGCGCGGCACGCGGCGTGCCGGTTTCAACCTGATCCTTTTTCGAGTATTGGCCCATCATGTTTGAATAGGCCGACACCGCGCCTTTGACTGCGGCGTCCTCGGATACCAGCATCAGCTGGCTGCGGCCGGTGATGCTGTTGGCGGCGCAACCCGAACACAGCATGATCAGCGCAAGCACCAGCCAGCGCGCGGACCTGTGGCAAAAATCCATGATCACTCCGTTACATTCTGCGCCTGACCCGGCCTCCAGGGCCGCGGCGCGGCAGATTCCGCATTGTAGCTAAACGACCGCCTGCGAATCGTTCAATCTGGTGAACACCCGCATTTAAATCTACAATCATCGGAGTCGGCATTCCAAATATCCATAAACGCCGCACAGGAGGAAATCATGTTTGCACGTTCGCCGTGGAAAATCATCGCCTTGATCGTCCTGCTGTGCGGCGGCGCCATCGCCGCCCACGCGGTTGAATCCTATCCGGTCCGGCCGGTGCGCATCATCGTGCCCTACCCCCCCGGCGGCACCACTGATCCGACCGCGCGCGCGTTCTCCACCTGGTTCGCTGAAAAATTCGGCACCACGATGGTCATCGACAATCGTCCGGGCGCCGGCTCGACACTGGGCCACGGCATCGCCGCCAAAGCCACTCCCGACGGTTACACGCTGGTGCTCGGCACTTCGGGCGGGCTGGTGGTCAGCGCGGCCTTTGGCACCAAGCTGTCTTACGACCCGGTCAAGGATTTCACACCGATCGGCGTCGGCGTTTTTGTGCCGTTCCTGATCGTCGTCCATCCTTCAGTCGCCGCGAAAAACGTCAAGGAACTGGTGGACCTCGCCAAGGTGCAACCGGGCAAAATCAATTTCGCGTCACCCGGCACCGGCACACCCAACCACCTCGGCATGGAGTTGCTGACTTCACTGACCGGTGCGAAGTTCACCCATGTGCCGTACAAGGGCGGCGGCGCTGCGACGGTGGATCTGCTCGCCGGCCGGGTGCAGGCGATTTTCGGCGGCGCTGCGCCGTGGCAACCGCACATGGCCGCTGGCCGCGTGCGCGCGATTGCGATCGGCCATCCAACGCGACTGGCCGCGTTGCCCGACGTCCCGGCAATTGCAGAAACCTATCCCGGATTCAACAACACCACCTGGTACGGCTTCCTCGGACCCGCCGGCACACCGCCGCATGTGGTGAAAAAGGTCAACACCGAAATGAAAAATGCGGTCGCTGACGCCGCTTTTGTCAAACACCTGGAAAACATCGGCATGGTGCCAACCTCGACCACGCCGCAGGAAATGGGCAACATGATCCGCACCGAACTCGCGCGCTGGCGCAAGGTGGTGAAGGATGCCGGCATCAAGCCGGAATAACCCGGATCCTGCGGGGACAGCGACCCACCTCTCGCCGTTTAACGACTCATCAGCGGCTGATCAGCCGGTGCAGGTGCTTGCCGAAATCGGTGTTGTCCTGGTAGCCGCGGAACAGTTCAGCGCCGGGTCCGATCGCGCCAACAGCCACCGGCTCCGAGGTGTGTCCCGAATTACCCCAGTAAAACCCGGTCTGGCGCGAGATCATGCGCCCGAGCACATTCTGTGGCAGGTAGGAAAAATTGCGCTCCAGGGTTTTCTGGTTGAGCAGCAGCTCGCGCAGGT
>JAKFUJ010000408.1 GCA_021732805.1 Betaproteobacteria bacterium
TCTGCAGTGGGCGTTGGAAGTTTGAGGGGGGCTGCTCCTAGTACGAGAGGACCGGAGTGGACGCATCTCTGGTGTACCGGTTGTCACGCCAGTGGCATCGCCGGGTAGCTAAATGCGGAAGAGATAAACGCTGAAAGCATCTAAGCGTGAAACTTGCCTCAAGATGAGACTTCCCGGGGACTTGATCCCCCTGAAGGGTCGCGGAAGACCACCGCGTTGATAGGTCGGGTGTGTAAGAGGAGCAATCCTTTGAGCTAACCGATACTAATTGCCCGTGAGGCTTGATCCTATAATTTTGAGCGTGTGCTGGTCCTTGGTCGGATCAGTTGGCTCAGGTAGGCTCATGTTAATGTTCAATCAAATCAATAGGTTATATAAATAACCTAGACTTTACTTCTTCCGAATTCGGCCCGCAGGCAGCACTTTTGCTCATTTTTGAGGAATTGCCTGCGCGCCAAACAGCTATGCCTGACGACAATAGCGAGTTGGTCCCACCCCTTCCCATTCCGAACAGGGCCGTGAAACGACTCAGCGCCGATGATAGTACGGACTACCCGTGTGAAAGTAGGACATTGTCAGGCACCCATGTAGAAAAAGCCCGACCTCGGTGAGGTCGGGCTTTTTTGTTTTGCCGGCCGGCGGCTGCAAAAGAAGTAACCGGCTTACCGGGTGGCAGATTACTCGACTTTGGCTTTTGCGCGCAGGTCGGCGATCGCCTTTTGCACGGCCTCCTGCTGCACCACTTGTTGCAATTGCGGTTTCAGGGCTTCATAGCTCAGTGCCCGCTTGTCGTCGAGTCGGATGACATGCCAGCCGAACTGGGTCTGGACCGGGGCGGCGGTCATCGCGCCTTTTTGCAGTTTGACCATGGCTTCGGCGAACGGGCGCACATAGCTGTTGACGGGGCTCCAGCTCAGTTCACCACCCTGAACCTTGCTGCCTTCGTCCCGGGATTTTTCGGCAGCCAGTTTGGCGAAGTCGGCGCCGCCGTTGATTTGCGTAATCAGCGTCTTGGCTTCGGCTTCGGTGCCGACGAGGATATGGCGGGCCTTGTATTCGCTGGCTGCCGGCTGGTCCTTGTTCTGTTCGTAGGCCTTGCGCAGGGCATCTTCCGTCGGCGGATTGCGTTTGGCGATGTCATTGACGTAGGCGCGGATCAGCACGGTCTGTCGTGCAAGATCAAGTTGTGCGTTGACTTCGGCATTCTTGTTCAACCCCAGCTTTATCGCTTCCTGGGTGATGGCTTCACTTTCAATCAGCCGTTGTTTCACCAGATTGCGCAATTCCGGGTTATCCGCACGTCCCTGCGCAATCGCTTCACGGGCCAGTGCATCCGAACGTGCCTGGGGGATAGCGACGCCGTTGACTTTGGCGACTTGAGCCATCGCCGCAGGTGCGGCGATGGCTGCGGTTATTGCCAGCGCCAGGGAAATTGCGGTGGATTTATGCATGAAAACTCCTTGGTGGAAAATCAGATTTCGTCAGGCGCGTAGGCCTTGATGGCCAGCGCGTGTATGTCTTTGTGCATCAGATTGCCCAGCGCCGTGTAGACCATGCGGTGACGGGCCTGCAGCGGCTGTTGTGCGAACGCCTGCGACACGATGATCAACTGGTAGTGTCCGCCGCCACTGGCGGCGCCGGCATGGCCGACATGTGCTCCGGATTCATCAAGTATCTCGATTGACTCGGGATTCAGCGCCGCGAGTCGATCGCGCATGACTGCCGCGACAGTTACCGACAATTCTGGGCCATCCGTTTCATTCTGCCTCGTTTCCCTTGATATGCGGTGCCAGCACAACGGCCTGCCCGACCACAAAAACGAGCATCAGTCCCATGCTGCCAAAGAGTTTGAAATTGACCCAGGTGTCTGTTGAATAGCCATAAGCGACAAACAGGTTAATGGCGCCCATGAATGCGAAAAATCCGATCCAGCTAGCCAGCAGTTTTTTCCATACATTATCGGGAGCGCTGATCTGCGAGCCCATCATTGACTTGATCAGATTTTTCCGGAAAAAAAGCGTTGATGCCAGCAGCACCAAGCTGAACAGCCAGTAGAGTACGGTGGGCTTTAATTTGATAAAGGTTTCGTCACGCAAAAGCAGCGTGGCTCCGCCAAACACGACGATCAGCCCCAGGCTGATCCACTGAATTTTGTCGACCTTGCGATGTTTGAACCAAACCCAGCCGATTTGCAGCGCGGTGGCCGCGATTGCAACAATGGTTGCCACGTAGATGTCATACATCTTGAACGCGGCAAAAAACAGGATGATCGGGAAAATATCAAATAGGAATTTCATGGGTGAATATTATCCATGCTTAAGGTCGGTGCGTCCATTTGGCGAGCCGTTTGCGCATGATTTCCTGCACCTGGTTGTCATAAGTCAGTTTTGCAGATTCGCGCAGGCCTTCCTCGTAAAATGCGGCGCAATGTCGGGGCAGGTGGGTTTCCAGCAAATCGTAGGCAGTATTCATCAAATCAGGCTGCCCGGTACGGGTGGCAGTGATTGCGCAGTTGAAATGCAGTGTCAGCCATGGTTGCAGCGCGGCCACATCTGTCGCATCGTTGAACACCGGCGCCGCACTGGAGATGACGCTGCACGCAATGTCGAACAGCGCTGCCAACACCACCGGATCCTGAGTGGCATTGGCCTGACGAGCGAGGGCGTTGACTACGGGTTCCAGAACCGCGATATGTCCCCCGTGGTGCGCGACCCATTGCGCCATGTGCAGCGCAGCATTTTCAATGGCGGCGCGTTCATCGTCGAGTTTCAATTGGTAAGCCCACAATCCGAGATCAGACAGGCATTCGAGCACATGGGTTCCCAGTTCATCGATCTCCTCCGGCGAAGCGGATTCTTCGGTGTCGTCGATTTGCTGGCTGACCTCCAGGCATTTTCTGACTTCTTCAACGAGCAGCGGGGGAGTCGCTTCCTGATCCGGGAATGGCCCGGCCTGCCCGTAGGCTTCGACCAGCGCGCCGACCGCCTGGTCGAAGGCGCGGCGGGTGGCGCGGTTCACTCTTTGTCGAATTTAAGCGAAGCGGAATTAATGCAGTAACGCAGGCCTGTCGGCTGCGGGCCGTCTTCAAATACATGGCCGAGATGGGCATCGCAATGACTGCACAGAACCTCGGTGCGTTTCATGAAAAAGCTGACATCGGTTTCGGTGGCGACATTCTCCGCGACCGCGGGTTTCCAGAAGCTCGGCCAGCCGGTTCCCGACTCAAATTTTTCGCCGGAACGGAACAGCTCGGCGCCGCAGCAGATGCAGCGGTAAACACCGTTGTCGTGGTTATCCCAGTAATCCCCGCTGAATGCGCGTTCCGTGCCTTTTTTGCGGGCAACATGGAACTGCTCCGGTGTCAGCATGGCCTTCCATTCGGTGTCGGGTTTGGTGATTTTTTCGCTCATAATGTCTCCAAGGCCTGTGGCCGCATGTCTATGGCCGTATTGTCGCTTACAAGTTCCCGCGCGATCCTTGGTCGCTTTTCGAACCTGATCCTTACCGGAGTGCGCATGACTACTGCTTACTGGATGATTCTTGTCGCCGGCCTGTTGCCGTATTGGGCAACGGTGACCTCAAAATGGCGTCGCGACTACAGCAATGCCGCGCCGCGCGCCAATGTCGACCGGCTGAAACCGCACAACCAGCGCGCCTATTGGGCGCAGTTGAACGGATTCGAGGCGTTTCCGCTGTTTGCCGCAGCGGTGATTATCGCGCATCTGGCCAGGGCGCCGCAGGCATCGGTGGACGCGCTGGCTGTGGCATTTGTCGGACTGCGTGTGGCGTATACGCTGGCCTATTTTTACGATAAACCTGCGTTGCGCTCAGTGGTCTGGTTTGGCGGTTTGTTGTGTGTAATCGGGTTGTTTGTTGTGGCAGCCTGACGCTGTCGGGCTAATACATTACCTCGGATTACAGCACCTTTCCCGGGTTCAGCAATCCCTGCGGGTCCAGCGCGCGCTTGACCGTGCGCATCAAGTCCAGTTCAACGGCACTTTTGTATCGCGCCAGCTCGACGACTTTGGACAGACCGATGCCGTGTTCGGCGCTGAAACTGCCGCCGTACTGCTGCACGATGTCATAGACTGTTTCTGTCACGTCATGCGCATCACGCGCAGCGGCGTCGGTGCGCAGGCGGTCGGGCAGATAGGCGTTGTAATGCAGGTTGCCGTCGCCGAGATGGCCGAAACAGATCAGCCGCACATCGGCAAAACGTTTTTCCAGAGCGGCCTGCGCTTCACGGATGAATTCAGGGATGCGACCGACCGCCACGGCGATGTCGTGGCGGTAAACCATCACCGGTTCCTGTCGCGCGCCTTCGGGTATTGATTCGCGCATGTGCCACAATGCTTGGGCCTGCGTCCGGCTTTCGGCAATCACCGCGTCAACCACCAGATCTTCCTGCAGTGCATCTTCCAGCGCACGCTCGAGATCCGCACGCAGCGACTGTTCATTGCCGGCATCCGCCAGTTCCGCTAATACGTACCAGGGATACGCATCGGCCAGCGGATCGCGCGTGCCCGGCACGTGTTTCCAAACCAGTTCCAGACTGTGCCGTGAAATCAGTTCGAAAGCGGTGATGCGGTCATTGCAATGGCGGCGCATCAATGCCAGCAATCGCAATGCCGCTTCCGGATCGCGCACGGCCATCCATGCCGTGGCATTGGCAGCGGGGCGGGGGAACAGCTTCAGCGTCGCCGCAGTGATGATGCCGAGCGTACCCTCGGCGCCGATGAACAGGTGCTTCAGGTCGTACCCGGTATTGTCCTTGCGCAATCCGCGCAGTCCGTTCCAGATGCGGCCGTCGGGCAGCACCACTTCCAGGCCCAGCACCAGATCGCGGGTGTTGCCGTAGCGCAGCACATTGACGCCGCCGGCGTTGGTCGACAGGTTACCGCCGATCTGGCAACTGCCTTCGGCACCGAGACTCAATGGAAAGAGGCGCCCGGCATCCGCCGCCGCCTGCTGGATGTTGGCCAACACGCAACCGGCTTCCACAGTCAGCGTATTGTTCAGCGGATCGACGTTGAGGATTTTGTTCATGCGCGCCAGCGACAGCACGACTTCCTTGCTGCCGGCATTCGGCACAGAGGCGCCGCACATGCCGGTGTTGCCGCCCTGGGGTACCAATGGTGTACCGGATTCGGCACAGAGCTTCATCACGGCCGCGACCTGTTGCGTATTGGACGGGCGCACCACCGCGGCTGCAGTGCCGCGGTAAACGCCGCGCCAGTCCACGACATAGGGTTCGAGGTCTGCTGCGTCGGTCAGCACGGCTTGCGGCCCTAGGAGGGCCTGCAGATCGGTAATCAGTTTTGTCGGCGGCATTTTAAATTTATCAATAATATCAATAATATCAATTACTTATAATATTTTAGCGGGTGACAGTGAGAGCGCTGCATTGTTCAGCGCAAGGTGGTCACAGGTCAACAAGAAAATGGCCGGCATCTTTTGAATGTCGGCCATGCTGTGTCAGCAGCAGGGATGGCGCTGTCAGACCACGCTTATTTTACTGCAAGCAATTCGCGCAGCACATAGGGCAGGATGCCGCCGTGCTGGTAATAATCGACTTCGATCGGCGTATCGATACGCAGCGTCAGCGGCACGGTTTCTTTTTTGCCGTCCTTGCGCGTGATGGTCATCGTCACATCCTGCATCGGCGTGATGCCTTTTTCGATGCCGCTGATATCGATGACTTCACTGCCGTCAAGCTTCAGCGTTTGCGCCGTGGTACCGGATTTGAACTGCAACGGCAATACACCCATGAACACCAGGTTGGCGCGATGGATGCGTTCGAAGGCACGCACGATCACCGCCTTGACGCCCAGCAACTGCGGGCCTTTGGCCGCCCAGTCGCGGGATGAGCCCTGGCCGTATTCGTCGCCGCCGAATACCACGGTTGATACGCCTTCCTTTTTGTAGCGCATTGCCGCTTCATAGATTGACGTTTTATCGCCGGACGGCTGATGAACGGTAATGCCGCCTTCGGTGCCGGGCACCATCAGGTTCTTGATGCGGATGTTGGCGAAGGTGCCGCGCATCATCACTTCATGATTGCCGCGGCGTGCGCCGTAGGTGTTG
>JAKFUJ010000265.1 GCA_021732805.1 Betaproteobacteria bacterium
GCTTCATGCCCATGTAGATCACCAGCGTGGTGCCGCCGGCGCGCAGCGCGGCCCAGTCCGGACTCGCGCCGTCGCGGGCATGGCCGGTGAGGAAGGTGACGCCATGCGCGAGCCCGCGATGGGTGACCGGAATGCCGATCGCTGCCGGCACGGCGATGCCGGCGGTGATGCCGCTGACGACCTCGAAAGGGATTTGCGCTTTGGCCAGCGCTTCCGCTTCTTCGCCGCCGCGACCGAACACAAAGGGGTCGCCGCCTTTGAGGCGCACCACCACCGAACCGCGCCGCGCCAGGCGGACCATCAGTTTTTCGATGAAGGCCTGCGGGGTCGAGCGGCAGCCGCCGCGCTTGCCGACTGCGACGATGCGCGCGCCGGGCCGCACGTGGGCGAGGACGCGCGGGTCGACCAGGTCATCGACCAGCACGACATCGGCGCTGCCGAGCACGCGCACAGCTTTCAGTGTCAGCAGTTCGGGGTCACCGGGGCCGGCGCCGACCAGCCATGCTTTTCCGGGAGGTTTTGTCGTGCTCATGGGCGGGGCTTCCTTTTCTGGGGCCTGGTATGAATTTGCGAAACTCTTCCCTCATCCCAACCCTTCTCCCGAGGGGAGAAGGGCTTTTCACCCTCTCCCATCGGGAGAGGGCCTGGGTGAGGGAGAAGCCGTTGATTGATCTGCAAGTCCATAACAAGTCCTAAGCCGCCACCATCGCTGCAGCGGCGAGTTTGCGCAATTCGGGCAGGCAGGAGCCGCATTGTGTGCCGCAGAGCAGTTGCTGCTGCGCCGAGCCGAGCCGGGCCGTGGCATCACCGGCTGCCCCCTGCAATGCGCTGACGATGGCGGTTTCGCCGATGCCGTGGCAACTGCAGATGATGCGGCCGCGTGACACTGCGCCGGCCGGGGCTTTCGTGCCGGGCGCCAGCAGCAGCGAGCCGAGCGCGGCGGCGGGCAGGCCCTGGGCATGGAATTCGCGCAGCCAGGATTCGCTGCCGCCTTCGCCGGACAGGCAGACCGCGACCACGCGTTCGCCGTCAATGCAGACACGGCGGGCATTGCCGCGGGCCGGATCGTCATAACGCAGCACATCCCCGCTGTCGAGTTCTAACAGGGCATGGATGGCGTCGAGGACATCGGTGGCCGGTGCGGCGCCGGCCGCTGCGCGCAGCAGCACGCCGCCGGCATCGGGCATCAGCGCGCAGGAGGCGAATTCGAATTCCGGCAGCCAGGCCTGCACCCGCGCGAGTTGCGCCAGCGCATCACCGTCACGCGGCGTGCCGAAGGCGATCAGCCGCCATGGCAGGGCGGCCTTGCTGATCTTGATCGCGCAATGTTTGAGCTCGGGCTGGAAGGATTTGGGATCGATCACCGGCAGTGTCAGCGCATTGATGCCGGCGCCGGACAGGTAACGGCTGCCCCAGTGCATGGGCAGGAAGGCCTGGCCGGGGGCAACGCCGCTGTCGGCGGCGGCGATGACGTTCAGTGTGCCGCGCCGCGATTCAAGGCGCACGATGTCACCGCTGGCCAGTCCGCGCCGCGCGAGGTCCGCCGGATTGAGAGTAACTGCCGGTTCCGGCGCATGACCCCATAGCCGCGCGACACGGCCGCTGCGTGTCATGCCATGCCATTGGTCGCGCAGCCGTCCGGTGTTCAGCCGGAACGGGAAGCGCGTATCGGTATTTTCGGCGACCGGTTTGTACGCGACGGCGGCGAAGCGGGCGCGCCCGTCAGCGGTCGGGAATTTGCCATCCTGATACAGGCGCGGCTGGCCCTGGCGTGCGCCAATGCGGTAAGGCCAGTGCTGCGGTCCCTTGGTATCCAGCGTGGCGTAATCGAGGCCGGTGATGTCGGTGTTGCGGCCGCGCGTCAGCTCACGATATTCGTTGAATAGTTGCTGCGGGCTGTCGAAGGCAAAGCGCAGCGAGGCATGGCCGTGCAATTTGTGTTCCAGCAGCATCGCGAAATCGCAGACGATGCGCCAGTCGGGCCGCGCTTCTCCGGGCGGCGGTGTCGCGGCACGCACGCGGGAAATGCGCCGCTCGGAATTGGTGACCGTGCCTTCTTTTTCGCCCCAGCCGGCGGCGGGCAGCAACACGTCGGCATACGGCGCAGTTTCGGTATCGGCGTAGGTTTCTTGTAATACCACCAGTTCTGCCGCAGCCAGTGCTTCACGCACGGCATCCTGGCCCGGCAGTGACTGCGCGGGATTGGTGCAGGCGATCCACACTGCCTTGATTGTGCCGCGGCGGATGGCTTCAAACATTTCAACAGCAGTCTTGCCTGGACGTCCGGGAATCGCCGGTACATCCCACAGCTTCGCGACTTCGGCGCGGTCGCCGGCATTGTTCAGGTCGCGGTGCGCGATCAGCAGATTGGCCATGGCCCCGGTTTCGCGGCCGCCCATGGCATTGGGCTGGCCGGTCAGCGAGAACGGCCCGGCGCCGGCCCGGCCGATGTGGCCGGTGGCAAGGTGCAGGTTGATCAGCGCCGCATTCTTGTCGGCGCCGGAGGAGGACTGGTTGAGGCCCATGCAGTACAGCGACAAGGCGGCGCGTGAGTTGCCGAACCAGCGTGCCGCCGTCAGCAGTTCTTCGGTGGTGATGCCGCAGACCTCGGCGGCAAAATCCGGGGTGTAGTCGCTGACCAGCGCTTTCAGCGCGTCATAACCGGCGGTGTGCGCGGCGATGTAGTCGGGATCGGTCAGGTCTTCCTGCAGCAGGGCATTGAGCATGCCGTGGAACAGCGCGACATCGGTGCCGGGCTGGATGGCGAGATGCAGGTCGGCGATTTCGGCGGTGGCGGTGCGCCGCGGATCGATGACGACAATTTTCAGATCCGGATTTTTGGCTTTGGCGTCCTCGATGCGGCGGAACAATACCGGGTGCGCCCATGCCGCATTCGAGCCGGCAATCAGCATGCAGTCGGCGTGGTCGATGTCCTCGTAACAGGTCGGCGGCGCGTCGGCGCCCAGCGTGGCCTTGTAACCGGCGACGGCCGAGGACATGCACAGCCGCGAATTGGAATCGATGTTGTTGGTGCCGACCAGCGCGCGCGCCAGTTTGTTGAACGAGTAATAATCTTCGGTCAGCAACTGTCCGGAAATGTAGAACGCCACCGCATCAGGGCCGTGTTTTTTGATGATGTCGGCAAAACGCGCGGCCACATGCTCCAGCGCGCTGTCCCATGTTGCGCGCTGCCGGGGTTCGCTGCGCTTCAGGCGCAGTTCCGGATACAGCGCACGGCCATGCCCGTCCACGGTTTCGTGCAGAGTCTGGCCCTTGCCGCACAACCGTCCGAAGTTGGCCGGATGTCTGGGGTCTCCGCGTACCCCCGTAATGCGGCCGTTGCGGCTGTTAATCAGGACCCCACAGCCGACGCCACAGTAGCAGCAGGTGGATTGAATTTCAGACATGAGCCGGCAGTTCGCTGGGCGTCACGCGGGCATCCCCGACATTGGGCCCGCCGAACATCAGCCGGTCGCGGATGTCGTTGATTTTGCGGCCTTCACGCAGCAACTGGAAATACCAGGCGCCATCGACGGTGTCGCCGTAGAGCACGCTGCCGATCAGCTTGTCGTCCTTGATCACCAGTTTTTTGTAAACACCGTGGATCGGATCGAGCAGCGTAATGTCTTCGCTGCCGTCGCCGCCCTGGAAATCGCCGGCGCTGAACAGATCGATGCCGGTGACCTTGAGTTTGGTCGACATCAGCGAGCCCTTGTAATGGCCGATGCCCTGGAATGCGAGATGGTTGGCGCAGACCTTGGCCATGTCAAACAGCGGTGCGACCAGGCCGTAGGCAATGCCGCGATGGTTGGCACATTCGCCGACCGCATAGATGCGCGGATCATAGGATTGCATGGTGTCGCTGACGACAACACCCCGGCTGCAGTGCAAGCCGGCCTTTTCGGCAATCGCCGTGTTGGGACGGATGCCGACGGCCACGACGACGAGATCGGCGGTTTCGCTGTCGCCGTCCTTGAAGCGCACGGCAGCGACATTTCCGGATTCACCAGCGACGATTTCCGCGGTCTGCGTGACGAGGCGGAATCGGAGTCCTTTTTTCTGCAGCGAGTCCTGCAGCATTTTTGCGGCGGTACGATCCAGCTGGCGCTCCATCAGCCATTCAGCGAGATGGACCACGGTGACATCCATGCCGCGCAGCTTCAGGCCATTGGCCGCCTCGAGGCCGAGCAGGCCGCCGCCGATGACCACGGCACGGCGGTGTCTGGCGGCAGCGGCAATCATGTTTTCGGTGTCGGCAATGTCGCGATAGGTCAGCACGCCGGGCAGATTCATGCCGGGGATCGGCAGCAATACCGGATTCGATCCGGTGGCCAGCAACAGGCGGTCGTATTCGGCGGTGGTGCCGTCGCCGGCAATCACGACGCGTTTGATGCGGTCAATTTCGGTGATGGTTTTGCCGAGGTGCAGCCGGATGTTGTGCTGCGCGTACCAGTCGAGATCGTTGAGCATGATCTCCTGCAGCGTGTGTTCGCCGGCGAGCACCGGCGACAGCAGGATGCGGTTGTAATTCGGGTGCGGTTCGGTGCCGAACACAGTGATGTCATAGAGTTCCGGCGCCAGCTTCAGCAATTCTTCGATGGTGCGCATGCCGGCCATGCCGTTGCCGACGCAGACTAATCGTAACCTGTTCATTTTATTGTTCTTTTTTTGCTAGGCTGCCTTGAGCTGCTTTTGATACAGGAACTCGAGCACCGCCTTGCGTGCGGCCAGGTACAGCGGATCGCCGGCCATCGCCAGGCGTTCGCGCGGACGCGGCAGGTCGACGTGGAGAATTTCGCCGATGGTCGCCGCCGGACCGTTGGTCATCATCACCACGCGGTCCGCGAGCAGCACGGCCTCGTCGACATCATGGGTGACCATTACCACGGTGCTGCCGGTGGCGTTGACGATGCGCATCAGCTCATCCTGCAGTCGCGCGCGGGTCAGCGCGTCGAGCGCGCCGAAAGGTTCGTCCATCAGCAGGACTTTGGGTTCCATCGCCAGCGCGCGGGCGATGCCGACACGCTGTTTCATGCCGCCGGATATTTCATGCGGCCGCTTTTCGGTGGCATCGACCAGCCCCACCAGTTCCAGCGCGCGGTGGGTGCGTTCGCGCAACTGCGCTTTGGTCTCGGTTGCGGCAAACACGCGTTCGACGGCGAGATGGACGTTGTCGAAACAGGTCAGCCATGGCAGCAGTGAATGATTCTGGAATACCACGCCACGGTCTGGCCCCGGGCCGTCGATCTGGCGACCGGACAAAAAAAGGTAGCCGGTGGTCGGCGTGGTCAGCCCGGCGATCAGGTTGAGCAAGGTCGATTTGCCGCAGCCGGAGTGACCGATCAGCGTGACGAACTCGCCTTTCTGGATGGTCAGGTTGATGTCGCGCAGGGCGGTGAAGGCGCCGTTGCGGGTCTCGAAAATCATGCCGGCCTGTTCGATGTTCAAGTAGCGATCCATTCGCGTTCCTTTATCGTTTTCGTTAATCGTACTGCCAGCGTTTGGCCAGCAGCAGCAGGCTGTACTCCAGCAGCAGGCCGATGATGCCAATCACAAAAATCGCGATGATGATGTTTTCGACTTTCAGGTTGTTCCATTCGTCCCACACCCAGAAGCCGATGCCGACGCCGCCGGTGAGCATTTCCGCGGCGACGATGACCAGCCAGGCCACGCCGATCGCGAGCCGCACGCCGGTCAGCATGTAGGGCAGCACGGCGGGAAACAGGATCTTGGTGAACACTTTCCATTCCGACAGTTTGAGTACCCGTGCGACGTTGAGGTAATCCTGCGGGATGCGCTGCACGCCGACCGCGGTATTGATGACCATCGGCCAGATGCTGGATATGAATATGGTCCAGATCGCCGCGGGATCGGCGCCCTTGAACACCAGCAGCCCGATCGGCAGCCAGGCCAGCGGCGACACCGGGCGCAGCAGGCTGATCACCGGTTCGAACATGTTGCGCAGGAACAGGAAGCGTCCGATCATGAAACCGAGCGGGATGCCGACCAGCGCGGCCAGCCCGAAACCGATGCCCACGCGCGACAGCGATCCGCCGATTTTCCAGGCGATGCCCTGGTC
>JAKFUJ010000036.1 GCA_021732805.1 Betaproteobacteria bacterium
AGGCAACCGTGAAAACGACGCTTAGCGCTCTCGCCGGAGTGTCTGAACTCGCACCGTTTGCCAAAGAAATCATCAAAGGCAAATGGATCAAGCCCAATAAACGCATTTTCGACAACACCAAAATTTCAGATCACTTCGCGATCATCCCGACGCCACAGCCGCCGAAAAGCCTGAATGAAGTACAGCAGAAAATTTACGGCCTGGTCGTGCGCCGCTTCATGGCGGTGTTTTTTCCGCCGGCTGAATACCTGGTAACCACGCGCATCACCGAAGTCGAAAAACACAAATTCAAGACCGAAGGCAAGATCCTGGTAAAGCCGGGCTGGCTCGCTATTTACGGCAAGGATGAGCAGCAGGAAAGCGCCAATCTGCCGGCGGTAGCCAAAAGTGAACAGCCGCTCGCTGACGCAGTCGATTCCATTGCGCTGGCCACCAGGCCACCAGCGCGTTACTCGGAAGCGACGCTGCTCAGTGCGATGGAGGGCGCCGGCAAGCTGATTGACGACGATGAACTGCGTGAAGCGATGGCGCAAAAGGGCCTGGGCACACCGGCGACCCGCGCCGCGATCATCGAGCGGCTGATCGCTGAAAGGTACATTGTGCGCGAAGGCCGGGAACTGATTCCGACGGCAAAAGCCTTCCAGTTGATGACGCTGCTCAACGGGCTTGGCGTCAATGAACTGCGACAGCCGGAACTGACGGGCGAGTGGGAATACAAGCTGCTGCAGATGGAGCGCGGCAAGCTCAAACGCTCGTCGTTCATGAAGGAAATCGCCAGCATCACCGAGCGCATCGTCAAACGCGCCAAGGAATACGACAACGACACCATCCCCGGCGATTACGCGACGCTGCACACGCCGTGCCCGCATTGCGGCGGGACGGTCAAGGAAAACTACCGGCGTTTTGCCTGTGAAGCCTGTGAATTTTCGATTTCAAAAATTCCCGGCGGGCGTCAGTTCGAGATTGAAGAAGTGGAGACACTGCTGCGCGAGCGCACCATCGGTCCGCTGCAGGGATTCCGCTCTAAAATGGGACGGCCATTCGCCGCCATCCTGCGCATCGTCGAAGACAAGGACAACAACAATCTCAAGCTCGAGTTTGATTTTGGCAACAGCAGCGCCGATGATGAAGCCGAGGAAATCGATTTCAGCGGGCAACAGGCGCTGGGCGCATGCCCGAAATGCAAGGGCAAGGTCTACGAACACGGCATGAACTACCTGTGTGAAAACACGCCGCAGAAAAAATGTGATTTCCGTTCCGGCAAAGTCATCCTGCGCCAGGAAATCCAGCGTGAACAGATGGAAAAGCTGCTGGCTACCGGGCGCACCGATTTGCTCGACGGTTTTTTCTCGAACCGCAATGGCCGGCGCTTCAAGGCATTCCTGGTCAAACAGCCGGACGGCAAGGTGGGCTTCGAATTTGCGCCACGAGCAGCCAAGCTCGATCCGGACTCGGGTATAAGCAAGGCCGCCAAAGCGGTCAAAACAGAAGCCCAAGCAGCAGCACCGGCAAAGAAACGCGCCTCTCGAAAAACAAAATAATCAATATAAACAATTACTTACGGCATTTCCTGTATGTGCAAGAAATGCCGTAATCGTTTATACGTCGAGGTTGCGCACGCCCAGTGCGTTGGTTTCGATGAAATTGCGGCGCGGTTCGACGGCATCACCCATCAACGTCGTAAAGATTTCATCCGCACCGATCGCATCTTCAATTTGCGTTCTCAGCAGCCGGCGCGATTTCGGATCCATCGTGGTATCCCACAATTGCTCGGGGTTCATCTCACCCAGGCCTTTGTAGCGCTGGATGCCGATACCGCGCTGAACCTCAGCCAGTATCCATTCGATGGCTTCACGGAATTCCTTGACCGGATGCATCTGTTCTCCACGCTTGATATAAGCGCCTTCCCCGAGCAGACCGTGCAGCATCTGCGCAGTTTTGCTGATTTGCGCGTAGTCACCGCTGTGCAGAAAATCCGAATCGATCATGGTATTGCGCGCAACACCGTGCTGGGTGCGCGCAATGCGCAGCACGTGCGATTCGCTTTTTTCGTCGAATACAGCCTCGATCTTGATGCTCTTGGCATCCTGATAGAGCGCGGCCAGCGCCTTGGCGCTTTTCTGTGCAGCGGCCTGATCACTGAGGTCGAGCGTCACCGGATTGTTGAGCAGGCCATGCAACGCTTCCGAATCAATCAGCCGGCTCTCGCGCGCGATGACCGCCTCGGCCAGCAAATAGTGCTTGGCCACTTCCGTCAGCGCATCTTTGGACAGAGGCTGGGCGTCGGCGCTGGTATAAAGCTCGGCCTCGGCCAGCGCCAGCTTGAGCAGGTACTGCTTCAGTTCGTGCTCGTCCTTCAGGTACCGCTCCTGCTTGCCGTGTTTGACCTTGTACAGCGGCGGCTGCGCGATATAAATGTGGCCGCGTTCCACCAGCTCCGGCATCTGCCGGTAGAAAAACGTCAGCAGCAAGGTGCGGATGTGCGACCCGTCGACGTCCGCGTCGGTCATGATGATGATACGGTGATAACGCAATTTGTCCGGGTTGTATTCATCCTTGCCGATACCGGTGCCGAGCACGCTGATCAGCGTGGTGATCTCCGTGGACGAAATCACTTTGTCGAAGCGCGCTTTTTCAACGTTGAGAATCTTGCCGCGCAACGGCAGAATGGCCTGGTTCTTGCGGTCCCGCCCTTGTTTGGCAGAACCGCCAGCCGAGTCGCCCTCGACCAGATACAGCTCGCATTGCGCCGGATCCCGCTCCTGACAGTCGGCCAATTTTCCGGAAAGTCCGAAAGAATCGAGCACGCCTTTACGTCGAGTCAGTTCGCGGGCCTTGCGCGCGGCTTCGCGCGCACGTGCGGCGTCGACAATCTTGCCGCAGATGATCTTGGCATCGTTCGGCTTTTCGAGCAGAAACTCCATCAGTTTCTGGCCGACAATTTCCTCAACCACCGGACGCACTTCGGACGACACCAGCTTGTCCTTGGTCTGCGAAGAAAACTTGGGCTCGGGAACCTTGACTGACAACACTGCGGTCAGGCCTTCCTTCATGTCATCGCCGCTGGTTTCAACCTTGGCCTTCTTCGCCTGCTCGGTCGACTCAATGTAGTTGTTCAGCGTGCGCGTCATTGCTGCGCGCAGGCCGGTCAGATGGGTGCCTCCGTCGCGCTGCGGGATGTTATTGGTAAAACACTGCATCGACTCCTGATAGGAATCGTTCCATTGCATGGCTATTTCAACAGTGATGCCGTCCTTGGTGCCTTGAATATGGAAAACATTCTGGTGCAGTACGCTTTTGGCGCGGTTCATGTATTCCACAAAACCCTTGACGCCGCCGCTGAACGCAAATTTTTCTTCCTTGCCGCTGCGCTGGTCGGTCAGTGTTATTTTTACGCCATGGTTAAGGAACGACAGTTCGCGCAGGCGTTTGGCCAGAATCTCGTAGTGAAAATCAATGTTGCCGAAAATTTCCTTGCTTGCCAGGTAATGCACCTCGGTGCCGCGGCGTTCGCTTTTGCCGGTCACCTTCAGCGGCGCCACCGCTTCACCCATGCGGAATTCCATCTGGTGCGTCTTGCCGTCGCGGCGGATGGTCAGCCGCAGCCATTCCGACAGGGCGTTGACCACCGACACCCCGACGCCGTGCAGTCCGCCGGAAATCTTGTAGGAATTGCTGTCGAATTTGCCGCCGGCATGCAGCTCGGTCATCACCACTTCGGCGGTTGAGCGTTTTTCCTCGTCGTCGGGATGGATTTCCGTGGGAATGCCGCGACCGTTGTCGGCAACGCTGATCGAGTTGTCGGGATGGATGATAATGGTGATTTCATCGCAATGTCCCGCCAGCGCCTCATCAACCGCGTTGTCCACCACTTCGAAAACCGTGTGGTGCAATCCAGTGCCGTCGCTGGTATCGCCGATGTACATCCCCGGACGTTTACGCACCGCCTCAAGGCCCTTGAGAACCTTGATGCTGTTTGCATCATATTCGTTGCCGGTGCGCTGTTCTTTTTCACTCATCGTGTTTCTTTTCGTCCTTTTATGTACTGCAATTTCAGATTCGCATCGGCATTACAACATATCGAAAATCATCCCTGCCCGGCAGCGTGATCAGCATGCTGCTGTTCGCATCACCGAAAGAGCACACCACCTTGCCCGGCGGTACATTGCTCAACACATCCAGCAAGTAGGTCACATTGAATCCCACATCCAGCGGTTCCCCGCCAAATTCGACTTCGAGTTCTTCCTGCGCTTCTTCCTGCTCGTTGTTACTGCAGGAAATGCGCAGACTGTCCTTGGTCAGCATCCAGCGTACACCCCGAAATTTTTCATTGGACAGAATGGCCGCCCGCTGCAGGGCGCGTTGCAACTCATCCCGATCAAGGTTGATGTTCTTTTCGTAGTTGGACGGAATGACCCGTTGATAGTCCGGAAACTTGCCGTCGATGACTTTTGTTGTCAGTTCGACATCACCAAAACGGAAACGAACCTGGTTGGCATGAATCGCAATATCGAGGGGATCATCGCCATCCACCAGTTGCCGGGCCAGTTCGAGTATTGCCTTCCTGGGCAGAATGACCTCCGTCTTGTCCTGCTTGTCCTTCAAACCGGTCACGGCATAACTCAACCGGTGGCCGTCGGTGGCCACAACCTTGATTTCCTTGCCTTCGGTGATCAGCAATAACCCGTTCAGGTAATAACGAATATCCTGCTGTGCCATCGCGTATTGCACCAATCCCAGAAGGCTGCGCGCTGCGCCCTGTGAAATCTGGAAACTGCTTTGCGGCGTACCAGGATCGGCCAGTGCCGGAAAATCGCCCGCGGGCAGTGTTTGCAGGTTAAAGCGACTCTTGCCGGCCTTGACCTGCAAGCGATTGTTGGCCACTTCAAGCGCAACGTCGCTGCCGTCAGGCAGAGCGCGGAGTATATCGACGAGTTTTCTGGCAGAAACCGTTACTGCGAGGGGTTCTCCGGATTTTTTGTCGATGGTGCAGGATGTTGCAATCTGCAACTCCAGATCTGTGGCGACAAAACGCAGACTGTCTCCGGTTCGCTCGATCAGGACATTGGAGAGTATCGGCAGGGTGTGGCGCCGTTCAACAATGCCGGTCACTGCCTGCAATGGTTTGAGAAGGGCATCACGCGGTAATTGCACGAGTTTCATATTAGTAGTTTTTCTTAAATAAATTAATAGTAACTAATAGAGGAAGCATTATTCTGTTGAAAGTTCTTTCCTGCTCTTGAAACATAACGGGTAATTCCGCAATGGTTTCCTGTATTTCTACGGGATTGGCTGTGGATAAAACGGGATAAAAATGAGCGAAAAGTTTTTTATTCCATTTATGCACAAAAGATGCACCGGTGATCAACTGCGTAAAACCTTGAGCAGCGAGGAGATGTCGACGGTCATTTCGTTGCTGCTGCTGCGCAGTTGAGCAATCTTGCGGCAGGCGTGGAGCACGGTGGTGTGGTCCCTGCCGCCAAAAGCTTCGCCGATGTCCGGCAAGCTCATTTGTGTCAGTTCCTTGGCCAGCGCCATCGCAACCTGCCGCGGTCGGGCGACATTGCGGGTGCGTTTTTTTGAATACATCTCCGACACCTTGATCTTGTAGTAGTCGGCGACGGTGCGCTGTATGTTTTCAATGCTGACCTGGCGGCTTTGCGAGGCAAGCACATCGCGCAGAGCTTCGCGCGCCAGGTCGACGGTAATCGGCTGTCCGGTAAAACGCGAATACGCCAGCACCCGTTTGAGCGCCCCTTCGAGTTCGCGGATATTGGACTGGATGTGTTTGGCGATGAAAAAAGCCACGTTCTCATCGAGGACGAGACCGTCGGCCTCTGCCTTTTTCAGCAGGATGGCCACTCGCATTTCCAGTTCGGGTGGTTCGACCGCCACGGTAAGTCCCCAGCCGAAACGCGAGATCAGCCGGTTTTCCATGCCCGAAATTTCTTTGGGAAAGGTGTCGCAGGTGATGATGACCTGTTTGTGCGCTTCGACCAGCGCATTGAATGCGTAGAAAAATTCTTCCTGCGTCCTGTTTTTTCCGCTGAAAAACTGGATATCGTCGATCAACAG
>JAKFUJ010000465.1 GCA_021732805.1 Betaproteobacteria bacterium
CGAGGAAATGGAGCATCCGCACCAGATTCCGAACCGTTATCCACGCGGCGAATTCCTGTTGTTGATGGATCCGCTGGACGGTTCATCGAATATCGATGTCAATGTTTCAATCGGCACCATTTTTTCTGTACTGCGTTGCGCTGAGGGTTGTGAGCCGAACGAACAGGCATTCCTGCAGCCGGGGACGCGACAGGTCGCCGCCGGATTCGCGGTGTACGGACCGTCGGCAATGCTGGTGCTGACGGTGGGCAATGGCGTCGCCGGCTTTACACTGGATCGCGAACTGGGGAGCTGGGTGCTGACCCAGCCGAAAATCGAAATACCCGCCGATACCGCCGAATTTGCGATCAACATGTCGAACATGCGCAATTGGGGCGAGCCGGTGAAGCGTTACATCGACGAATGCCTGGCCGGAAAAACGGGGCCGCTGGGCAAGGATTACAACATGCGCTGGGTGGCATCGATGGTTGCCGATGTTTACCGCATCCTGTCGCGCGGCGGCATTTTCATGTATCCGCGGGATGCCAAACACAAGGAGGGCCGGCTGCGGCTGATGTATGAAGCCAACCCGATGGCCTTCATCGTCGAGCAGGCGGGCGGTGCAGCGACGAATGGCGAGCAGCGCATACTCGAAGTCCAGCCGACCAGGCTGCATCAGCGGGTGGGCGTGATCCTCGGTTCACGCAACGAAGTCGAGCGCGTTACCGGGTATCACCGCAAGGCCGGATAAGCCGGTTGAGGTTGCGCGAGCTATTCGCGGCAAGAACGAAAAACGATCCCGGTATCAGGAAGTAGCAAGTTCGCGTTGCCGTGCGGAGGCGATGATGGCCTGCGCCAGCCTGATCAGCGTCAGCGGCGCCGAACCTTCAGCTTTGTTGCCGGCGATGATCGTGCATTCCTGACTGGCCGCCAGCGTCGCGGTGCACAAGCGGGCGATGGACTCGCGCGTTGCGCTGTCCTCATCGATCAACCGGTCGAACGGCGCAAAACGTACTTTGGCTTCTTCGTCGCTGTACCCCGCCTGCAGATTCCAGCGCACGATCAGCGGTCCCGGTCCGAATCCGGACATCGCCGCCGCCTGAGCGGCAACCGGCGGCATCCGCGGATGGATTCCCAGGCAATAACGTGCTCCAACCTCTTTTAATGCAGCAAAAAACCGTCGGGTAATCACCCGGTCGTCGCGTACCTCGATTGCGTACAGTGGCCCCTGCGGCAACCGGCTGAGGAATTCCTGCAGTTGCGCAACAAACTGCTCCGGCGCTCTTGTCAGGGTGCGGCCCAGCGGGGAAAACTGGAATAACAGCGGGCCTGCGTTGGCGCCCAGACCCTCCAGCGCTGGGCCGACAAATTGTTCGATGGCATAAGCCGCGTCGAGAAACAGCGCGTTGGTTTTCCCCCTGCCACCATCGTTGCCATAGACCCAGGGGCTGGTCAGCAGGCTGGGCGCCTTGACCACAAAGCGAAAACTGACGGGAACCTGACGGGCGTACATTTCATACTGTCTCGCCGACAGCGGCGCGTAAAACGAGCGATCCACTTCGACGGCACCGAGCAAAGGATGCTGTGCATAAGCGGCGAGTCCGTAGCGTGACAGATCACCCGGCGAAACTGCATCGGCCCAGACGATGCCGCGCCAGCCCGGGAAATGCCAGGACGACGTGCCCAGCCGTATTCCCGGGGGCAACTGTCGAGCCAGGTCGCGCACCTCTTGCGTCACTGGCGCCGCGGCAATGGCGGGGCGCTGTGCGCCGGCAGGTGAACTACCTTCAAACAGGGAGAGTTGTCTGGCCATGGCCGGCGGGAATCAACCCGAAACATCATCGCGGGGTATCACCGCGCGGCGACGTCTGTTGACCGGCGCTGATCGCGAATGTTGCAGATACACAATTCAAGTTCCCCTGTTAGCAGGATGTTGAAAAACTCCAGAACATCGCTTCAACTTGGCATTATCGATTTTCAACCCTCATAAAATCAAAGGTTTGCACGCGTGTGCGCTTGGTCGCTGCGCTCCCCACGCGCTCGCGCATCACTTTTTCAACAACCTGTTAGGTCATTGATTTGTTTCTGCTCTTGCGCCGCTGGCAGGGTCCCGGATGCGGCGGGCGAGGGAGGTGCTATTGTGCTGCGAGTCGGGCGGAGATACAAACGATGTGGAATCCCTGAGGGGTGCCGGTTGGCAAGAGTTGTTTGCCTCGCCTGCTGTACGCCCTTATTTTCCCTCTGGCAAACATTGACAAAGGCGTTTTCCCTCGGCATCCTCTCGTCACCGTGCGCTATCACGGCAAACCAGACTAACCTGACCAACTGATCCAATCCGGACCTACACGGGAGAACAATCAATGGCTGCAAAGAAAAAAGCTACCAAGAAACCCGCTGCAAAGAAAAAGAAAGTCGCTGCGAAACGCAAGCCCAATGCGGCATTCATGAAGCCCATGCAACCGAGCGCAGCGCTCGGCGCGGTGATCGGCAACGGCATGATGCCGCGTACCGAAGTCACCAAGAAAATCTGGATGTACATCAAGAAGCACAGCCTGCAGGACAGCAAGAACCGCCGCAACATCAATGCTGACGAAAAACTGAAAGAAGTTTTCGGCGGCAAGAAACAGGTGTCGATGTTCGAAATGACCAAACTGGTCAACAAGCACCTGAAATAATCTGCCCTCGCGGCAGGACTGATACGGGGCGCTGCGGCGCCCCGTTTGTTTTGCAGTGTGCAGCGGTGATGGAGCGTTGCTTATTTTCTGCTGACGTACGCGCTGCCGAACAGCAGCGCAACAGCCATCGCCCAGAACACCGGCGTCATGCCCAGCGTTGCGCCGAGCAGGCCGAACAGCAGTGGAATCCCCGACTGCGTGATATTGAGCAGCAGGGTGCGCACACCGACGACTTCGCCGCCGCGTCCCGGCGGCGCGGCGTTGTAGAGCACCGCCATGATCATCGGCTGGGTGCCGCCGATGGCAAGCCCGATCACAAATGCGATCACCATCAACAGCGGCACCTGATCGATCAGCGGGAACACCGCCATCGCCATGCCGGTGGCGATCATGCCGCCGATCACCAGCGGCCATTCGCTGACCCGGTGCACCAGCATCGGCAGCAAGATGCGCACCAGGAAAATCGCGCCGCCGAATGCGCCGAGGATCAGGCCGATGGTGGATGCAGATAAACCCAGTCGCGTGCCGTGGATCGGCGTGACAAACGTGAACAAGTCCCAAGCCATCGACAGCGTAGCGCTGGCGATGAAGGCACGGCGCAGGCCGCGAATACGGAACAGGTCGATGATCCGCTTGCGGGGCGCATTGGCCGTGGGCGCCGGCTGCGCAGTCAACCGGAGCGGATTGCGCAGCAGCAGTGCAATGGCGATGACCACGCTGCCGCCCAGCAGCAGAAAAGTCATGCGGTGACCGATCAGGTCGATGGCGAAGCCGGAAATCATCGGCCCGAGAAAACCTGAAGTCGAAAACGCCAGCGCCAGCAAACTGAAATTGCGCGCGCGCTGTTCGGCGGTGCCGAGCAGGCCGACGGCCTGATTGACGCAGATATGCACCAGCATGAATCCGCTGCCGGTGACCGCGCTGACGATGAACAGGATTTCAATGCGCGGTACCGCAACCGCCAGCAGCAATGCCGCAAATACGGCACTGGCGCCGATCAGCAGCGGTTTCTGTACGCCGATGCGGTCGATGGTGCGTCCCCAGCCGACGGAAAACAGCAAGGGCACCGCAGCCAGCAGCGAAATCAGCACGCCCACCGTCAGCGTCGAGGCCTGAAGATGCAAAGCAAACAGTGACAGCGTGATGCGCATGCCGGCAAATGCGAAATGCAGCAGTATGGTCAGCAGCAGGATGCGGTAGATGTCCATCAAGCAGTTTTGATCTGTGGCCGGCGCTGCCACGACACCAGGGCCACGCCGAGGCAGGTGATGGCGATGCCGGCCAGTGACAGCGTTGTCGGCACCACACCGAATATCACCAGCTCCAGCGCCACCGCAAAAATCGGTGTCAGGTAAATCAGACTGGTGACCCGCGTCGCCTGGCCGCGGCGCATCAGCGTATGCAGGGCATTGACGGCGAGTATCGAGGCGCCGATCACCAGAAACACGATGGCGCCGCCCAGCGCCCATGACCAATCAAAGGTCGCGCGTTCGACCAGCCAGGCCAGCGGCGCCAGCACGATGATGTTGCCGGCAAACTGGATCAAAGCCGCCGCACGCAAATCAACGGCCGGGCAGTACACACGCTGGTACAGCGTGCCGGCGGTGACACCGATCAATGCAATCGTCACCGCCAGCAGCGCACCGAGCGCGGCCTCGCGGATGTCGATCTTGTGCCAGACGATCAGTGTGACACCCGCAAGTCCCACAGCGATGCCCAGCCATTGCCGTGGCCCCAGTCGCTCGCCCATCCAGCGTCCGGCAATCACCGCTGTCAGCAGCGGCTGTATCGACAGCAGTACGGCAGTGATGCCGGCCGACATGCCGAGATACTGCGCATAATGGCTGCCGCCGAGGTGCACGGTGTGCATCAGCAGGCCGGCGGCAACGATATGGCCCCATTCGACGCGGCTTTGCGGCCAGCGCGGCTTGACCAACAGCACAATCGGAATCAGGCACAGCAGACCGAACGCGAAACGCAGCGACAAGAAAGTGAACGGTGCTGCGTACTGCAGGCCGATCTTGGTGGCGATGAAACCGGAGCCCCAGATCGCAACGAAATACCATGCCAGCAGGGATTCGTATGCGCGGGCGGATGACGGGGAACCCAAGGTGGCGATGCGGCGTTTAAGTAAAGGCGTCGAGTATAACGCGGTGCGCGGACACCGCGCCGGGCGCAAATGTCGTAACATGCCGGCATGGAGGTATTTGTCATGACTGAAAAATTTCTGTCAAAAGCGTCAAGGCTGGGAATACTGCTGACGCTGCTGGCCTTGTTGCCGGGATGCGCGACGGTGAACGTGGTGTCCGAGGGTGCGGATTCGCAATTGATGTTGCGCGGCAATGACCCGGTGGCTTACCACACCCTGAACAAAGCGGTGCCCGGTGATCCGCAGATCAAGGCGCAGCATGAGGGAGTGACTTACCGCTTCATCAGCACGGCGCATCGTGATCTTTTCCTGGCATCCCCCGCGCGTTACGTGCCGGCGTACGGCGGTTTTTGCGCCAGCGGCGCGCCGTATGCGCTGAAGGCCAACATCGGCGCCAACACCTTCAAGATTGTCGACGGCCGGCTTTACCTGTTTGGCGGCCCGCGCTCACGCCGCAATTGGGAACTGGATCAGCAGAAGAACATCGAAGTGGGGGATCGTTACTGGGAGCAGGAGACCAAAGACCGTCCGTTCCGCCCGCAAAACTGGTATCGCTATACCTTCCGAGTGCCGGGCTACAAAACCGATGCTGAACTGGATGCCGAGTGGCAGCGGCGCCAGGGCAAGCCTGCCGCCGGGCTGGTCAGGGCGCCAGCCGGCTGATCGCCCAGCGGTCTGCGTTCAGGGTATACAGCAACCGGTCGTGCAGCCGGTTGCGCCGGCCCTGCCAGAATTCCAGTGCGACCGGTTTCAGCCGGTAACCGCCCCAATGTGCGGGGCGTACGGGTTCATGCCCGTGTTTTTTTTCGATTTCGGCAAAACGCGACTCCAGCGCAGCGCGACTGAGCACCACTTCGCTTTGAGGCGATGCGATGGCTGCATGGCGGCTGCCCAGCGGCCGGCTGGAAAAATAGGCGTCTGATTCCGCGCTGGCAATCTTGTCAATCGTGCCTTCGATGCGCACTTGCCGCTCCAGTTCGGTCCAGTGCAGCAGCAGCGCCGCGCGCGGATTGGCCGAGAGTTCCCGCCCCTTGCGGCTGTGATAGTTGGTATAAAAAACGAACCCGTTCGCATCAAAACCCTTGAGCAGTACGATGCGCGCCGAAGGCGTGCCGTCGGCGGTGGCAGTGGCCAGTGTCATTGCATTCGGTGTCGGCAGTCCGGCGCGTAGGGCTTCGTCAAACCAGCGCTGGAACTGGGCGCAGGGATCGGCAGCGGCATCCGCCTCGTCGAGGCGGGCATGCATGTATTCACTGCGCATTGC
>JAKFUJ010000179.1 GCA_021732805.1 Betaproteobacteria bacterium
GGCATGGACATGCTGTGGCTGGCCGAGCACCATTTCGACGGCATCTGCGCCTATGTCGATCCGGTGGGTTTAGCCGCCGCGCTTGCCGCCTGCACCAAACGCATCCATATCGGTTTCGCGGTCGCCCAGATGTCGCTGCACCATCCGATCCGCATGGCGGAGCAGATGTCGCTGATCGACAACATCAGCAAGGGCCGTCTGGTGGTAGGACTCGGCCGCGGCACGGCCTACAACATCTACGATTATCAGGGTTACGGCATCGATCCGGCGGAGGCCTATGAGCGGCTGGTCGAGGCCGAGGACATCATGATCAAGGCCTGGACCACGGAAAATTACAGGCACAAGGGCAAATACTGGGACATCAGCCTGCCGCTGCTGCGGCCGCGGCCCTACACCAAACCGCATCCGCCGATCGTCCGCGCCTGCTCGGGCGAGGAAGCGATGCTCGGCATGGCGCGCGAGGGCCGGCCGTTCCTGATGAACATCCAGAGCAATGAGGTCACCAAACACCGCATGGATCTCTACCGCAAAACCATGCGCGAAGCCGGACACAGCGAAGCCACCGTGGCGCACAGCGTTGACCACACCTGGATCTGGCGCAACATTTTTGTCGCCGAAACCGATGCCGAAGCGCAGCGCCTCGCGCTGCCGGCTTTCGAAGCGCAGCAGGAATTCCGCCAGGCGATGCGCAAAAAAGTGTATGAAGAGCAGGGGCTGATCCTGAAGCAGGATGGCGACCCCGCGGCACGCAACCAGGTCCAGCACTCGATGATCTGCGGGTCACCCGCCACGGCGGCCGAGGAAATCGCCAAGATCGACAAGATCGGCATCGGCGGTTTGCTGATGGTGTTCCGCATGGGGCCGATGCCTTATGAGCTTGCTGAAAACAGCATCAAGCTGTTCATGAAAAAAGTCGTGCCGGAGTTCAAGAAGGCGGACAAGGCGCTGGCCGCGGCCTGAGCCGACACTGCAAGTCCGTGGCTGTCTCGCCGCTGACGCCTGACGGCCACCAACTGCGACAGGTGCTGGGCTGCTTTGCGACCGGCGTCGCGGTGATGGCCACGCGTGATGCCGCCGGCAATCCGGTCGGTCTGACCTGCAATTCGTTTACCTCGGTTTCACTGTCGCCGCCGCTGGTGCTGTGGTGCCTGGCGCTGTATTCACCGAATCTGCCGGCGTTCCTGGAAGCCGCTCATTTTTCGATCAATATCCTGAGCGCTGAACAAACCGCCCTGTCACGGCAGTTCAGTGCGCCTGTTGCCGATCGTTTCGCGGGAGTCACGCATGAAACCGGAGCGGGCGGAGTCCCGGTCATTTCGGGCTGCGCGGCCTCGCTCGAATGCAGAAATGAAACCCGGCATTACGCCGGCGATCATGTGATTTTTATCGGCGCGGTTTTGCGTGCCTCGCGCACCACGCTCAAACCGCTGGTTTTTGTCCAGGGGCAGTATCAGGTGCTGGCATGATCACGCCGGGCCAATCTGCTCAGTCAGTCAGAGATTGACCGTACTGCCGCTGGCGATTGATCGGATCACTGCATCGAACGCGGCAATGGTATTGACCATTTCATCGGTGGTGATCGGATAAGGCGCCACACCCGCCACGGCATCGGCAAACGCATCCATCTCCGCCAGTACCGAATCGATTTTCGGGAAATCCCTGACTTCGGTCTTGCCGCCCTTGAGGCGGATGATGGTCCGCGTTTCATCCAATGCTTCGACCGAACCTTGATCACCGAAGACATGGACCCGGAAGTAGAGCGGGGACGCGCGTACCGCGCCGAGAAATCCGCTGATGCCGTTGGCGAATTTGAACAGCACCGACACTGTATCGCGCGGATCGTCGCCGGCGTGGTGACTGATGAACTGCGCGGTGATCTGCTGTGCCGGACCGGCGACATTGGCGAAGGCATCGAGGATATGAATGCCGGTACCGGTCATGCCCGCGCCCGGTGTTTCGGTCACCACATGGCGCCACGGCGCGAAGAATTTGGTCGAGTGTTCGTTGCTGTAGTGGCCTTCGACATGCATGATGCGGCCCAGTGCACCACTGGCAACGACGCGGCGCAATTCGGCCATCGACGGCCAGAAACGTTTGTTCTGGCCGACACCCAGCGGCACCTTGGCGGCCCTGCACGCAGCCACCGCGCGTTCGGCATCGGCGCGCACCAGTGACAGCGGTTTTTCGCAGAACACCGGTTTGCCTGCCGCCGCGACCTGCATGACCTGTTGGCAATGCAGCGAATGCGGTGTGGCAAGCACCACGGCCTGCACGGCGGGATCGGCAAGCGCTGCGTCCAAGGTTGCAGACAGGCTGAAACCTTTTGCCTTTGCATACTCGCGCGTCGCATCCAGTTCCTGGGTTACACCATGTACGAAGCGCAGCTTGGTACTTTTGCCCTGCACCGCATCGGCAATGTTTTTGCCCCACCAGCCGAGTCCGACGATTGCAGCGTTTATCATAAAATTATAAATTAAATCAATTACTTATATAGTTATTTGCCCTTGACGGAGCAAATCCGGCAAGCATAGTCTTCCAGCGTTTCGCGGGTGACACCCACGGCGCCATGCTGGCGGCGGTTGTATTCCACGCTTTCCAGTTCGGTGCGGAAGGAATCGTTCAAACGGTTGATCATGTTGAACATCGAGCAGGCGAGGGAGATTTCAACGATCTCGGCATCATTGAACTCGCGGCGCAGGGCATCCCACACCTTGTTGTCGCGTTTCGCGGTATTCAGTGTCATCGCTTCCGACCATGCGATCACGGCTTTCTCTTTTACGTTGAACAGCGGACTCGCCTGATAGTCGCCCTTCAGCGCGTCGAACTCTTCGTCTTTCAGTCCCAGTGCTTGACCAAGCACGTAGTTGTGTTCCGTTCAGTAATGACAGTCGTTGACGGTCGATGTTTTGAGTACCGCCAGGTTGCGCAGGCGCACATCGGATACCGCGCCGGCATTGGGTTGTCGCACCGCGGCGATGAACGGCAAAATCCAGCGCGCGACATAAGGGCTGTGCGACAGGATGCGCATCAGGTTGGCGGTGCGGCCGAGCATTTTGTTCGAAGCTTCGAACAAATCCTTGGCCGGGCCAACGGCTGCTTCATCGGTGATGCCGCGGATACGTTGAGTCATGGTATTTCCTTTCGATGGGTGTCAGGCTGGAGTAACGGGTTGAATCGCGGCGTAGGCGCCACGGAAATAGCCGAGAGGGGCGAGGTCGGCATAGCTGTAACGCAGCACTTGTCCGATAAAAATCACGTGATCACCGCTGTAGTGCCGGGCTTCAGTGCGGCATTCAAACTGTGCGGCAGCGCCGTCGAGCAGCGGCATGCCGTGCACGCCAAAGTTGTGCGCCACACCTTCAAATTTCCGCGGCAACGGTTTGGCGAAGCGCTGCGACAGGGGGATCTGGTCGTGCGCCAGCACGTTGACCGCAAAATGCGTGGCCTGCAGGAAATTCGGCAGATTGGGCGAGCGCAGCGACAGACTCCACAGTACCAAAGGCGGTGACAGCGACACCGAGCTGAATGAATTGCAGGTCAGTCCTATGGGCTCGCCGGTACCGGTTTTGGTGGTGACGATGGTGACGCCGGTGGCGAACAGGCCCAGCGCGTTGCGGAAATCGCGCGGGTCGTGATCGGGGTCGGCCGCTGCGGCAGGTACGTCGGCCATTGTTTACAGCGTCGGCAGGTCGGCGGCGATGCCCAACAGCGACTTACCGGCCATTGTCGTGGCGATATCCCAGGCCAGTGCGTAATGGCTGTTCGCGGCGTGGATATCACGAAAGGAGCGCTGGATAACCTGTTGATCATAAAGAAATTCTCCACCGCCGGCGCCGAACAGCAAATCGACCCCTTCGGTACACAGGTGCGCGGCATAGGCGCCGTCACGGCGCATGCGGATTTTCTGGTTGCGCGCGGGCACAGCGTTGGTTGCGGCCAGCGCCATGGCTTCCCTGCAATTGCCGATCAGAATGCGTTCCGCCGCCGCTATCGCCGCTGCGGCATGGCCGAGCCGCGCCTGCGTCGTCGCGTAATCGGCGAGTAATGTTGTGGAATAGGCGGTGATGCGATGGCGAATATCTTCGCTGAACACTTCGATGGCGCCCTGTGCGATGCCCAGCGCGGCGCCGGCCACCACGTAGGGAAACATGTCGAATACCGGCAACCGGTACAGTGCAGCAGTTTCGCCGCCGGGCGCGATGCCGCCTTTGAGTTGCTCGACCATCAGCGCATGATGTGCGGGCACGAAAATTTCGCTGACCTCGACATCGTTGCTGCCGGTGCCGCGCAGACCGGCAACATGCCAGGTATCGATGACCTTGTAATCGGCCTTGGGCACTATGAACACATAGTACTGCGGCAGTTCGCCTTCGGCGCTGCTGGTGATGCCGCCGAGCATGCACCAGTCGCAGGCATCAATGCCGCTGGAAAACTTCCAGCGACCGGACAGACGGAAGCCGTTGCCGTCGCGTTCGGCATGACCGGCGGGGAACATCAACGCCGATCCGATTAATGCGTCTGGAGAAGCGGCATCGGCCGACGGCCCCCAGATTTCATCCTGCGCAGCGCGCGGCCACAGCGCCAGCATCCAGTGATGGTTGGCGAGATTGGCGAGCACCCAGGCTGTCGAACCGCATCCGCGACCGATGATCGCCGACAGTTCGACGATGGCCTCGTACGACAATTCACTGCCGCCGACCCGTTTCGGCTGCAGCATGCGGAACAGGCCACTGGCGTGCAAATCGCTGATGGTGTCGTCCGGAATGCGTCGCAGCTCTTCGGTGTGCGGCGCACGTTCGCGCAGCACCGGCACCAGCGCCAGCGCGCGTTCGGTGAGTTCAGCGTGATCGGGTCCGGGTTTTGCCATCAGGATTCAACGTTGACGATGGCGCCGCTGGCAGCCGACTTGAAAATGGCCTCCAGTGCGGAGATGTTGGCAATCATCTGTGATTGCGGTACCGGGTACGGCGCACGGCCCTTGGCGGCATCGGCAAAGGCTTCGAGGTTGGCCAGCACATTGGGTGCGGGCGGAAATTCGCGGACTTCCTTTTTGCCGCCGCGCAGGGTTTTGGTCAGCACCCAGCCCTCGGGCGCTTCAGGATGGGTTTTGTCGCGAACCTCAATCCAGCCCTTGTTGCAATACACCGCGAAGCGGCCTTCGAACGGTGTGGCGAGGATGGCGCTGATCAGCGCATGTCCGCCGTTTTTGAATGACACCAGGATCGCCAGTGTGTCACCGTTGACCAGCTGGCTGCCCAGTTGTTTGACACTGGCAAATACGCGCTCTGCCTCGCCAAACACACCAACCGACAGATCAAGCAGGTGGATGCCGGTGGCGGTCATCGGGCCGGCCGGCGCTTCCTTTCCGGAGAGCCGCCAGTTGTCGGCGGCCAGCGCAAGAAATTTGTCCTGGCTGAAATTGGCCTCGACCTGCAGCGGCGTACCAAGCTCGCCGGACTGGATGATGCGCATGGCTTCGATGACCGGCGGTTCGAAACGCCGCTCGTGCCCGACAGCCAGCGCCACCTTGTTGTCATTGACCGCCTTGATCGCGCGCAGCACATCGGCGCGGGTCATCGACAGCGGTTTTTCGCAGAACACATGTTTGCCGGCGTTGGCGACGGCAATGATCTTCCCGGTGTGCTGGGTATGCGGGGTGCACAGCACGACGCCGTGGATGGACGGATCCTTCAGCACCTCATCAAGGCTGGTGACGACCCTGACGCCATGCTGTTTCGCAAAATCGGCGATGCCTGCGGCATTGATTTCGACAACGGTGCTGACGCTGATTTTTTTGCTGGTCTTGAGCAACGGAACAATGATCTTGCCCCACCAACCCATGCCTACGACTGCGACGTTGAACAACGTGTTGCTCCTTGCGAGTGGGTTCAGTAAACCTTGCCGCCTTTTTTGGCGATGGCTGCATTGACGGCCGGCATGACTTTTTCGGCCATCAGCTCCATCGAACGTTTGGCGAGTTTGGGATCAATCCAGTCGTGGCAGGCGTAG
>JAKFUJ010000228.1 GCA_021732805.1 Betaproteobacteria bacterium
ACACGGCAGCAGCGGCGCGCAGGTCTTCGATGCGGCCATTGGTACAGCTGCCGATGAAGGCGCGATCAATGCGGATGTCGGTCAGTGCCATGCCGGGCTGGAGATCCATGTAGGCCAGCGCCTGTTCGGCATGTGCGCGCCGGTCGGCGTCGCCCAGGGATTTCGGGTCCGGGATATGTCCGGAAACCGGCAGCGCTTCCTCGGGGCTGGTGCCCCAGGTCAGCATCGGTTCCAGTTGCGCGCCGTCGAGGGTGACGCTGCGGTCAAAACGCGCGCCGTCGTCGCCGGGCAGCAAGCGCCATTGCGCCAGTGCGCGATCCCAGTCCGCACCTTTGGGCGAGTATTCGCGGCCGTGCAGATATTGGTACACCGCGTCGTCCGGCGCGATCATGCCGGCGCGGCCGCCGGCTTCGATCGCCATATTGCACACAGTCAGCCGGCCTTCGACGCTGAGGGCACGGATCGCCGGGCCGGCAAATTCGATGACATGGCCCGTGGCGCCTGCGGTGCCGATTTTGGCGATGATCGCCAGCACCACGTCCTTGGCGGTGACATTGGGGGCAAGCGTACCGTTGACGACCACCTGCAATGTTTTCGGTCGTTTCAGCCACAGGCATTGTGTGGCGAGGATCTGTTTCAGCTGCGAAGCGCCGGTGCCGAAAGCATAGGCGCCCAATGCGCCGTGCGTCGAGGTATGCGAGTCCCCGCAGGTGATGGTCAATCCCGGCTGCGTAATGCCGAGTTCGGGACCGATCACGTGTACGATGCCCTGACGTTCATTATCAATGCCGAAATGGGCAACGTCGTTGACGCGGCAGTTTTCCTCGAGCAGGCGGATCATGTGCCGCGCATCGGCATCCTCTGCGCCGTCCACACCGCGTTCGCGGCCGACAGTGGGCACGTAATGGTCGGCGACGGCAAAGGTCTGGCTGGGCTTGCGTACCTTGCGGCCTTCCTTGGCCAGCGCGCCGAAAGCATGAAACGAACCTTCATGCACGAAGTTGCGATCAATGTGCAGCAACGCATCACCGCCCGGCTTTTCGACGATGACGTGGCTGTTCCAGATTTTCTCAAACAGGGTGAGTGACATATAAGCAGTGATCTTTATCGGGGCAAAACAATCGGGACATCGACGAATACCTGGTAACGCTGATTTTTGGGTTTGGCGAGATCTTCCGGGTTGACATAGCTGATGGATGATTTTCCAAGCAACTCTTTTGGCAGGATCATCACCCGCGCGAAAGCCGAATCGCCGGTTTTCGATACTGCGGCGTACACCGGTTCAGGCCCGGCCTCGAACCAGGGTTCGAGCGGCGCGTAGTCATGTTTTATGCCGCCGGTGTGTATGGTGATGCCGCCAAACAACAGACAGCGTATGCCGCCGCCGCGGTGGGTGTGAGTCAGCGCCTCGCCACCCGGGGGGAAATCCACCCGGTCGCAGCGCAGCAGACAGGAAGCAGAAGGGTCGAGCGCCAGCGGTGCCGACAGCAGCAGCGTGGAGCTGATATGGCTGCTGGTTGCGGTATCAAGTGCTGCGCCGGGGCTAACCAGTTCCCATCGCAGCAAGGCTGTCGGCCGCGCGCCGCCGGCAATTTCAATCGGCGTTGTTGTGTGCAGCGCGCTATTGTCGCCGAGAGTAGCCCTGAGATCGCCGGCGATGATGCGCAGTGCGCCTGACACCACATACAACACGCGAACCGGCCCCGCTTTCAGGACCCGGGTGGCAGACTGAGGCGCGATATCGTCACGGTACAGGCGCAATTCGAATGTCTTCATAGTCCGGCGCGCTGGTCTTCGGGCAGGCCGTAGCGGTTTTCCAGTTCCTGGATTTCAGGGAGGCCGGCGATGTCGGTGAACTGTTTGAAGTTCGCGACCTTGTCGCGCATGTGCGCAATCGAACCGGTTTTTTTCAATTCGCGCAGCAGGTTCTGCATCGCCGGTATCGCGGCGAGCATGATCCAGTTCGGATAAATCGCGATCTTGAATCCGAGCTTGCCCAGTTCTTCCGCCGGCAGGTCCGGTGTCTTGCCGCTGGCAGCCATGTTGTAGAGCAGCGGCACGCCCTTGAAACGCTTCGACACCACGTCCACCTGTTCGCGACCGACAGGGGCTTCGATGAACAACACATCGGCCCCCGCTTCGCGATAACGCTCACCGCGCTCGAGGGCCGCCTCCATGCCCTCAATGGCGATGGCATCGGTGCGGCTGATGATGACGAAATCATCATCGCGCCGCGCGTCGCAGGCGGCCTTGATCTTGGCCACCATCTCGGCGGTCGGGATCACGCGTTTGCCCGCGAGGTGGCCGCAGCGTTTGGGCCAAGCCTGATCTTCGATGTGTACACCGGCAACCCCGGCCTTTTCGTAATCGCGAATGGTGCGCCGGGTGTTGATCGGATTGCCGTAACCGGTGTCGGCATCGGCAATCACTGGTAATTCGGACGCATCAGCGATGCGGCTGGCGTTGTCAATCATTTCATTGGCGGTGAGCAGGCCGACATCGGGCATGCCCAGCCGGGTCAGGCTGGTGCCGAAGCCGGTCATGTACACTGCTTCGAAGCCTTCCATTTTCACCATGCGCGCGGCAAAGGCATCCGCAACACCGGGTACCACCAGACAACCGGGGCGCGCCAGCAGCGCGCGCATGCGGGTGGTCAGACGTTCATTATTGTTGGTCATCATGCAGTCCTGAAGTCAGTAAAGATTATTCAAATTTCAAATCGAGTTTTTTAACCAGCGCTCGCCATTGCGCCAGTTCGTCGCGGATGCGCGCACTGAATTCCTCCGGTGAGCTTGCGCCGGGATTGGCACCGAGGCCGCGGAAGCGTTCGGCGACCGCACTGTTGTCCATCACTTTGCGCAAGGCGGTATTCAGCGTGGTCACCACCGGCTTCGGCGTGCCGGCGGGCGCCAGCAAGCCCAGCAATGTCGAGGCCTGATAACCTTTGTAACCGAGTTCATCCAGCGTCGGCACGTTGGGCAGCGCAGTCGCACGCTGCGGCGTGGTGACGGCCAGCACTTTCAGCCGTCCGTCCTTGACGTAACCGATGGATGCAGCGAGCTGATCGACCATGGTTTCGACCTGTCCGCCGAGCAACTCCGACAGTGCCGGACCGCTGCCTTTGTACGGCACGTGCAGCACCCTGACTCCGGCCATCTGCGCGAAAAGTTCGATCGCAAAATGATTGGTGGTGCCGGCGCCGGCTGAAGCCATCGTCACTTTGCCCGGCCGTGATTTCGCGGCGGCAATCACGTCGGCGACTGTGTTGAAACCGGACTTCGGGCTGGCCAGCAGCACCAGCGGCACCGCCTGCACCGTGGAAATCGGCGCGAAATCCTTCAGTGAATCGTAGGGCAGGTTCTTGAATATCACCGGGTTCACCGACAACGGACCGCTGGAGCCGACCAGCAGCGTATAGCCGTCAGGTGTGGCCTTGGCCACCATGGACGCGCCAAGATTGCCGCCGGCGCCGGGCCTGTTGTCGACGACCACAGTCTGTACGAGTGCCTCGCCCAGCGGCGGCGCGATGATGCGCGCCGAAATATCGACGTTACCGCCGGGTGCGTAAGGCACGATGACGCGGATCGGTCGCGAGGGATAGGAGTCTGCGGCAAATGCGGATGCGCACCACAAGCCCAGCACCAACAAAGCGGAAATATTTATCATTGGCGGGTTCCTTAAACGGGAATCGAGGTGATCTCGCTAGCCTGATCGAATCTGCTTATTGTTTGTTATGCACGAAGCACAGACGTCAACTGCATATCTGCAATGGCATATCTGCAATGCGATTTTATCGCTTATTGCCCACTCAGTCCCTTGGCAACCGAGTATCCGAGAACATCAGTTTGGTTTCAATCCTGACGCTTTGACGACACCGGCCCATTTCGGGATTTCCCTGCCAAGGTAGGTTGCAAGTTCTTCCGGAGTGCCTGCTACGATATCAACACCCTGGCTTGCCAGTCGTTCGCGGATGGCGGGGTCGGACAAAGCGCCTTTGAATGCGCCATGCAATGTTGCAGTAAGGTCTCTCGGCAGCCCTGCGGGACCGAGCAGACCGTACCAGCCCGCGGATTCGAATCCAGCCAGCGTTTCACCCACGGTCGGCAATTGCGGCAGAATCGGCGAGCGTTTGGCGCCGCATACGCCGAGCGCGCGCAGCCGGCCCCCATTGATATGCGGCAATGTCGCGACCAGCGTGTTGACCTGAAACTGGACATGGCCGGCGATGGTGTCGGTCAGTGCCGCACCAGCGCCCTTGTACGGGACATTAACGGCATCTATTTTTGCCATGACTTTGAATAATTCAACTGCGAGAAACTGCGAGGTGCCCGCCGAGGTGCCTGCCGTAAGTTGTCCAGGGCGGCTTTTGGCAAGAGCAATGAATTCCTTCACATTGCGCACGGGCAGCGCGGGGTGCACCACAAACACAGTCTGGGTCGTCGCCAACTGGCTGATCGGCGTGAAATCCCTGATGGGATCAAAGCTGAGTTTTGCAAACAGGCTGGGATTGATCGCGTGCGGCGTACTGGCCATCAAAATCGTATAACCGTCGGGTGCAGATCGCGCCACAAATTCAGTGCCAATGTTGGTGGAGCCGCCGGCCCGGTTTTCGATCAGTACATTCTGTTTCAGCAGTTCATTGAGTTTGGGACCGATGGTGCGGGCAATGATGTCGGTACCGCCGCCGGGTGCAGCGGGGATGATGAGTCGTATCGGCTTTGCCGGAAAAGACTGGGCTTGCAGCGAGGTCGCTGACAGCAGCAGCGCGCCCGCTACAATCCTCAAAAGAAAGCCCGGAGCCATTTCAGCTCGCCAGGCGTTTGGCGCCGGCACCGGTGTCGTAATCGACGTTGGCCAGTTTTTCAGTACCCCACAATTGCTTCAGCAATGCCGCAGCCGCAGCCTTGCCCAGTACCGGCTCAGCAAGCTCGGTGAACTTGTCGTTCAGTTCGTCGTCAGTGAGCGGCAATTCCGGATCGCCTTTGCGGTACGGCTGGAAATGCTCGAATTTGCGCCCGTCGTTGAGTTCGATTTCTATGCGGGATTCGCGTCGTCCTGGATAGCCTTTGGAGATTTCGGGATCGGCGATGGGTTCGATTTTCTTGATGGTCGCCCGCACATCGGCATCGTTCAGCCGCTCGGGCAGGAAGGCGTTGAGGCGTACGCTGCCGTGGACCAGAGCATGAGCGACAGTGTACTGGATGCTGAATTTCGCCTGGTACTCGCCTTCGGGTGTTGCGTTATCAATGATGTCGAGACCGGCCTGGTAAGTGGCGAGTTTGATGTGTTTGACATCTTTATGTGCGAATTGATGCTGTTTTTGCAGATGCAGTACACCGTCGATCGACGGGAAGGTGTGTCCGCAGCAGCCGTGGTTTTTGAAGGTCACGTGATTGATGTGGTAATCAACGCCCAGGCCTTTGGTGGCCTTGCTCCAGTCCGGATTGACGCTCATCGCGTTGCCGAAACCGGATTCGCCTTCAATGATGTCCAGCGCGCCGGTGACGCCTTTCATTGCCGCCATTGCCGCCCAGCAACCGGCGTCTGCCGCGTGACCGCCGTGCAGCGGCTTGGTCATCGCCTGTGACAGGAATGCCTGCTTCAGGCCCGACGCAAAGCTGCCGACCGTGGCCATCGCGTGCATGAACTGTTCCTTGTTCGCGCCGAGGATGGTTGCGGCGGCCGCCGCAGCACCGAAGGCGCCCACGGTGCCGGTGGTGTGCCAGTACTTGTAGTGCGACGGCATCACCGATTCGCCGATGCGGGTGGAGATTTCATAACCGACAATCACGCCGCGCAGGAATTTGTCGCCGGAGGCGCCGCTGGCCTGGGCTGCTGCCAACGCTGCTGAAATCACCGGGCTGCCCGGGTGGTAACCGGCATCGCGGTAGATGTCGTCGAATTCCACCGAATGCGAAGCGGCGCCGTTGATCATCGCGGCGGCGCGCAGCGTGGCGCGGCGGCCGGTGGCCAGCCGGGCACGACCGCGATCCAGATCC
>JAKFUJ010000009.1 GCA_021732805.1 Betaproteobacteria bacterium
CAGCGATCTCACGCTGAAGTAAACCGGGCTTCTCCAAGACTGTACGAAGCATGAACGCTTGAGGCGGTGTCAATTCAAAGGGCGCGAAAGCGTCAGCCCACTCCTTCTCTAGTTGGCGGGCTAGTGCGGTCGTGTTGAAGTAGAGGCAGTGTTCAAACATCGTCGCAGTATAGTCGCATGTGGTTAGCTATGCAACTATCTAGGCAGAAAAACAAAGTTGTGGGTAGGTCTTGGGCGCATAACGTTCCGGTTCAGGCGCGCGCGGTTTCATGCGCGTCGCCTGCAACCGGCGGTTAGCAGCCTATCGACTCTCACCAAAGTACAAGGTATGACCTTGATCGTCTTTGATAGCGAACTCTCTCGTTCCCCAAGGGGTTTCATGGACGTCCTTCACCAAGGTAACTCCGTTGCTTTTTAAAGCGGCTGCAGTGGCCACCACGTCGCTTGTTTCAAGATAGAGATGGAAATGTTCGCCGTCTTCCACAAATTTGATGGAGGGATCCTTCTCGTCTACGAGCTTTAGGTGAAAGAGCTGACTGCCCGCACGAATACCCGCGTAGAAATCCTGATATTGGAATTCAAGCGTTAGTCCCACTTTCGTGGTGTAAAAACGGATCGATTCGGCCAGGTCAGTGGTCCGCAGCTGAGGAATTACACCTGATATCTGCATTGTCGTTTCCATTGGCTGCTAACTGGTTTTATACGACAAAAACGTCGGATAACATTCCGGCACGGCGCATAACATCCCGTGACATCATCATAAAATATTTAATAAAATCAAATACTTAAAAATATTTGCGGTGCTTTCGATATCGATAACACAGGGAAGAAAAGCGAGACCCATTGAATGAGTCAAGATACGAGCGATGTGCATCTCGAAATCGACAGGGTGACTTTTTGAAGAGCAGGCCCGTGCGCATCTTGGCAGATGGTCAGGCTGTCGCTTTATGATCGTTAGCGCCCTGCCACGGCCGGATTCGCGCAATGACCCGGCCTGCCGCGTCCTCCACGCACCGCACGTCGTAGTTGCTTTGCAGGTTCAGCCAAAACTGGTGCGAGGTGTTGAAGAACCGTGCCAGACGCAGCGCGGTATCGGCGGAGATGCCGCGGCGCTGACGCACGATTTCGTTGATGCGCGCGGGGGTTACGTTCAGCGCGCGCGCCAGCGCGTTGCTGGAAAGCCCCAGCGGGATCATGAATTCTTCCCGCAATTGCTCGCCGGGATGGATGGGCGGTAATTTCCTGCTCATGCCGATACTCTTTCAGTGGTAGTCCACAATTTCAACGTCTTTCGGGCCGTGCGCCGTCCACACGAAACACACGCGGAACTGTTCATTGATACGGATGCTGTGTTGCCCTTTGCGGTTGCCGCTCAAGGCTTCCAGCCGGTTGCCGGGCGGCGATGCCATATCACGCAACCCGGCCGCCGCGTCCAACTGATCCAGCTTGCGCCGTGCCACAGCTTCGATGTTTCCCCAGCGAGCCACCCGGTTGCGCTGGTGCAGGGCTTCAGTATCGGCAAATTTGAAAGGCTGGATGATAAGCGCATGGTATATCGCGTTTCGATATGGGGAAAGTCCCGGCCTGCCTATGATGCTGGCCATGAAATCCTGGATAGACCTCATTATTTATATAATAAAAACAACAAGTTACAATGATTGTGAGTGTTTTGATACTGATAAGCCGGGATCAAAGCGACGCCTTGTGATTTACTGCGCAGAGAATCGCGTGATTGATTCCCGCTGTTGAAATCGTTTTTTTCGACCCCCACCGATGACAAAACTCAATCCCGAAAGTCCGCTGCGCGCCCTGATGGAAACTTTCCCGCACGCAGGCAAGCTGGAATGGATCGGCCTGCGTCCAGGCCGTCGCGCGCCGCTGGCCGGGTTCAACCACGTCGAGGTGCTGGCCGATCACGGTCTCGTCGGCGACCACAAGGCGCAACGCGCCGGCGGCAAGCGCCAGGTCACGCTGATCCAGCATGAGCATCTCAATGCCGTGGGTGCGTTGCTTGGCCGCGATGCCGTCGATCCCGCGCTGTTGCGGCGCAATCTGGTGGTGTCCGGCATCAACCTGCTGGCGCTGCGCGACATGCCATTTGAAATTGGCGGCGTGGTGTTCGAAGGAACCGGCCTGTGTGAGCCGTGTTCGCGCATGGAGGAAGTGCTGGGCACGGGTGGTTACAACGCGATGCGCGGCCACGGCGGCATCATCGCCCGCGTCATCACCGGTGGTGTGATCCGTGTCGGTGAAGCGGTGGGGTACAAAAAGATCCCCGCCTGAACTGCGGGAATTGTTGCCCCTCCCCCTCGCCCCCTCTCCGCTTGCGGGGAGGGGGGATATTTACTTATTTGACGTCGAGTATTTTCATGGCCTTGGCCAGCGTATCCACCGATTCCTGATGTTTGCCGGCCTTGTGGAAGGCTTCGCCTTCGGCGCGGAATTTCTGCACATCGGCCGTCTGCGCGGCGCTCAGCTTGGGGTTTTTCGACATCGCATCGTCGATTTTTTTCATGTCCGCCGGGCAGTGGAACGCGAGTGCGGCGCTGCTGGCGAACTACAGTGTTGCGGCGAGTACGGTTGCGGTGAGGTTTTTCATGTTTGCGCTCCTTCAGGATCAGGGGGTAGAGGTGGATTGTCCTACCGCAGAACCGGCAGATGAGACATGCATAGTCTGGCACGAAAGCGGATTTCCGGTTGCAGGTAGAATTCCGGCACCATGCGCGATGACTCCTTAACAATTGTGCCGTCCGGGCTATTCCGCTGGACGGCGGATGCCGTCCGCGCCGGGCTGCAGTTCCCGCCGCCGCCCCTTGATGTACAGGACCTGCACGCGATTTCGCTGCAGAAAGGCGCCAGGGTCACCGAGGCCGCGGTTCTGGTGCCGCTGGTCAATCGCGAATCGGGCGTACAAATATTGCTGACCCAGCGCACCGAGCACCTGCGCGATCATGGAGGCCAGGTCAGTTTTCCCGGCGGTCGTGTTGAGGCGGGCGATGCCAGCCGGGAGGCCACCGCGCTGCGTGAAATGCAGGAGGAAATCGGCCTCGGAGCGGACTGCGTGACGCTGCTCGGGCGACTGCCGGGTTACGAAATTCCGTCGGGCTTTCGCATCACGCCGGTGGTGGGGTGGATAGAGCCGCCATTTGCGGTTGCGCCCGATCCCTTTGAGGTGGCTGATATTTTCGAGGCGCCACTGGACTATTTTCTTGACCCCGCGAATTACCAGCGCCGCGAATACCATTTTCGCGGCCGCCACCGCCATTACCTGGCGATTCCATGGCAAGGTCGTTATATCTGGGGCGCCACCGCCGGCATGCTCTACAGCCTGTGCCGGTTGCTGTCCAAAAATTCATCCGCGATGAGCGCGCAGTAGCCATGGACATATTCGGATGAGGCATGATGGTGACATCCATGGCGAATGATTCCGCATCCTCTGCACCCCCCGTCGGTCTGATCATGACCGGCGGCGGCGCGCGCGCCGCCTATCAGGTCGGCGTGCTGCGCGCGCTGCAGGAAATCCTGCCCAAGGGTGCGCGTAACCCGTTTCCGATCATCTGCGGCACTTCCGCCGGCGCCATCAATGCCGCCGTCCTGGCCACTGATGCCATGAATTTCCACCGCGGGGTGCGCCGGCTGATGACGGTATGGAAAAATTTTCATGTCGAGCAGGTCTATCGCGCCGATGCCTGGGGCGCGTTGGGCAACAGCGCGCGCTGGCTGCTGACAGCACTGTCCGGAGGCAATCTCGAAGGCCCGGTTTCGCTGCTCGACAATTCGCCATTGGCCGAACTGCTCGGGCGCCATGTCGATTTTCCGGCAATCAGCCGCAATATTGCCGCGGGTCATCTGCGCGCGTTTGCCGTGACCTGCTCCGGTTATACATCAGGGCAGTCTGTGACTTTTTACGAAGGCAGCGCCCAGCTTGCAGACTGGGAGCGGGCGCGTCGCGTCGGTGTCGCAATGCCCATCGGTCTGCCGCACCTGATGGCGTCGAGCGCGCTGCCGTTCATTTTCCCGCCGGTGCGCATCAATCGTGAATATTTCGGCGACGGTTCGATGCGCCAGATCGCGCCGGTCAGTCCCGCCCTGCATCTGGGCGCCGGCCGCCTGCTGGTGATCGGCGTCGGTCGCCAGGAACGACAGTCGGCGGTGCGCCAGCCGTCGAACGGTTACCCGTCACTGGCGCAGATTGCCGGACATACGCTGGACAGTATTTTTCTGGATGCACTGGAGGTCGATCTGGAGCGCCTGCAGCGCATCAACCGCACGCTGAAAATCATTCCGCAGGAAACGCTGGCGAAAAATGGCTACCCGTTGAAGGCCGTCGAATTTCGAGTGCTGACGCCGAGCGTGCCGCTCAGCCAGATTGCCGCGCAGCACGCCCATGAGCTGCCCAGGGTGATCCGCAGTCTGCTGAGGACGGTCGGTGCAATGAAAAGTACCGGTTCCAATCTGGTGTCGTACCTGCTGTTTGAAAAAGCCTATTGCCGCGCGCTGATCCAGCTCGGTTACGGCGACACGATGGCGCAACGTGACGATCTGATGGATTTCCTCGGCTACGGCAGCAGGCGGTAATGTCCGGTTCATACACGCCGGACAAGCCCTGGTCGGAAGCCTGCGAACGCAACCGGCTGCCGATACTCGAAGTGCTGCGCAGTGCATTTGCCGGATCAACTCGGGTGCTCGAGATCGGTTCCGGCACCGGTCAGCACGCGGTATTTTTCACGCAAGCCCTGCCGCATCTGGCCTGGCAGCCCACTGACCGGGCGGAACATCTGCCGGGCATCGCCGCTTGGCGCGATGAAATCAATCTGCCCAATCTGTGTGCGCCGATGGAACTGGATGTCGATGCCGCGTTGTGGCCGGTTGCGCAATGCGATGCCGTGTTCAGTGCCAATACCCTGCACATCATGTCGTGGGCTTCGGTGGAGAATTTTTTCCGTGGTGTCGGGCGCCTGTTGATGCCGGGCGGTGTGCTCGCGGTTTACGGGCCGTTCAGTTACGGCGGACGGCATACCGCAGAATCCAATACCCGGTTCGATGCTTTTCTGCGGGCGCGTGACGCGCTGAGCGGCATCCGCGACTTTGATGCGGTATGCGCACTGGCAGATGGTTGCGGACTGGTGTTTTGCGACGATCATGCCTTGCCTGCCAACAACCGCGTGATGGTCTGGCGGCGCAACAGCGGATGATGCGGTTGCCAGTAAGCGGATTACTGGTATAAAAGGAAAAAGATAAAGGGAAAAAGCGAAAAGCGGGGGAAACCGGGGCATTGTGCCGGGTGCCGTCGCAGCATGGTCAATTTTCAGGAATCCGCAATGAGTCGGGCATTTGTCAAAGAAAATGATGACGATTTGGGCGCGGGCGAATTGCCCGAGCGGCCGGTGCCTGCGCACGTGAATTATGTGACCACGACGGGGCTGGAGCAGTTGCGCGCACGTGCGCGCGAACTGGCCGACCAGCATGAGCAGCTGAAGGCGATCGCTGCAGATGACTCCGAAGCCAAACGCAAGCTGCGCGAAGTCGAGCGCGACCAGCGTTATGTCAATGCCCAGCTCGAGCGCGCCGAACCGGTTGATGCGTCGAAGCAGCCGCAGGGCGAAGTGCGTTTCGGCGCCACCGTGGAGGTCGAGGATGGTGATGGCGTCATTCAGGAATTCAGCATCGTCGGCGACGATGAGGCGGATGTCGCCGCCGGCAAGATCAGTTGGGGTTCGCCGCTGGCGCGGTCGATGCTTGGTGCAAAAACCGGTGATGTTGTGAAATGGCAACGGCCTGCCGGCGTGACCGAGGTCGAAATCGTAGCCATCCGTTACCTGGGACAGTAAACTGTAAGTAATTGTTTTAATTAACTATTTTATTGTGGGCGCGGACGCATGAAATTCCTGGCACTGGCATTCGCCTTACTCCTTGAACAGGCATGGCCGCTACGCCGCGGCAACGCACTGTACGCCGCGTTTGAACAGTACGCCGATTTT
>JAKFUJ010000215.1 GCA_021732805.1 Betaproteobacteria bacterium
GGCTTGAGGCGCCGCAGATCCGCATGTCGCACATCGCGGCGATTTCCAGTCCGCCGCCGACGCAGGCGCCCTCGATCATCGCCACGGTCGGATGGCGGCACTGGGCAATGGCCTGCATCGTGTTGTGAATCAGTTCGCCGTAGATTTTGGCCTGCCGCGCGTTGGCGCGTTCAGTGGCGAATTCGGCGATGTCTGCACCTGCTGCGAAAGCCTTGCCGCCGGCGCCGCGCAGGACGATGCAACGCAGTGCATCGTCATCCGACAATCGGCGCATGGTCTGGCCGAGGCCTTCCCACATGGCATGATTCAGCGCGTTGAGTTTTTCCGGTCGGTTCAGCGTGACGGTGGCAATGGCGCCATCGCGCGTCGCGAGAATGCTGTCGGTCATGTACGTACTCCGGCGGCGGCAGCCCGGGCAACCAGCGTGTGGCGGGCGGCCAGCATGTCATCCAGTGTGCCGAAGGCATTGGTGTAGTTGCCGCGGAAACCCCGGTCTTCAATCAGTTTGAACATGGCGCCAAAATCGAGATCACCTTTGCCCGGTGGCAGATGCACTTCGTGACCGTTGCGAAAGCAGTCAGCCAACCGTACTTCACCGACACGGCTGAAGTCCAGTGCGGCCACAAACCCTGCAATGCCTTCGGGCACCAGATGCGCGTGATTGGCGGTAAAGGACAGTTTCAATGCGGGTGAGGCAATGTCCCAGTAGTACTGCCACTCCTCAACGGTATGCGCGAGGTAATGCACTTCGGCGTCAACCGGCTCTTTGTTCAAATTTTCCAATAAAATCAATGCTTTACGTTTCTCTGCGTGGGCGGCAATGCGTTTCAGGCGCTCCTTGCCGGCTTCCATGCGCAGCGCTTTGTCGGAGGTGAAATGGTAACCGGCGTGGACCACGATCCACTGTGCGCCGAGTTTGGGAAAGATGTCGACATAACTGCGCAGGTAGGCGTCAACGGCTTCACCGACATAAGGGGAATATTCAGCCACATTGACCGCCGACAGGGTATGCAGTGCGAGATGCACCCCGTGTTTTTCGAGCAACGCCCGCACCTGTGCGCAGCGCCGGTCGTCGAACGTGGTGATGGCATTGGCCGCGGTATCGAGCTGAATGTCGATGTGCTTGACGCCGTTTTTGCCCGCCCATTCGACGGCCTCTTCGAGGCGCAGGCGGCGACCGACATCAATGCCGATACGATTCAGCAGATCCATGATTTGCGTCCCCAGTCTTGCGTTGCCGGATCTAGCGGTAGAACAGATTGACCAGCGACAACGGGATGGCCGGAATATACGTCACCATCATCAGTACGCCCAGCAGTACCCCGATGAAATAGATGTTGATCTTGGATACTTCCCAGATGCCTGTTTTGGCGATGGAACAGGCGGTCATCAGCACGCTGGCTACCGGCGGTGTCTGCTGGCCGATCGCGAGATTGAGGGTGACGATGATGCCGAAATGCACGGGATCGATTCCGGCTGCGGTGACCACGGGCATCACGATGGGCACCACCAGGATAATGGCAGCAGCGGAATGCAGGAACAGGCCAATGGCGAGGAAAAAGACATTGAGCAGGGCGAGTATGACGTAGGGGTTCGATGTCAGGCCGGTAATGGTTTGCGCCAGCTGTTGCGGCACCTGGGCTTCGGTCAGATAAATGCCGAGCAGTGCGCTGGAGGCCACCAGCAGCATCACCACCGCAGTTTGTACGCCGCCGTCGATGACCGCAGTCCTGAAAACCTTCCAGTCGAATTCGTTGTAAATCAGCGCAATGACGATGGCGGCGACCACCGCCAGTCCGGCGCCTTCGGTGGCGGTGACCACGCCGCCGAATATGCCGCCGAGAATGATGATGGGCAACAGGAACGCCAGCGATGCATCCTTGAACGTGGCCCACAGTTTCTTCAGCTGAAATACTTCCTCGACGGGATAATCGTGGCGCACCGCGAACCAGTAGCAAAGCCCCATCATCAGGAAACCACCGATGATGCCCGGCACGATGCCGGCAACAAACAACTGCACCACCGAACTGCCGGACATCACGGCATACAGGATCATCGGGATTGAAGGCGGGATGATGATGGCCAGTGACGCGGAGGATGACGTCACTGCCGCGGCAAACGACGCCGGGTAGCCGCGTTTTTTCATGGCCGGGATCAGGATCGAACCCAGCGCCGCGACGTCGGCCACTGCCGAACCGGAAATTTCGGCAAAAAACATCGAGGCGCCGACATTGACCATGGCCAGTCCGCCGCGCACGAAGCCGAACAGGGCGGAAGCAAACGCCAGCAGCAGCCGCGAAATCCCGGAGGTGTTCATGATCGCGCCGGCAAGGATGAACAGCGGAATGGCGATCAGCGGGAAATTGGTTGCGCCGTTGTACATGACCAGGGGCAGATTGGGCAGCGCATCCAGGCCCTGGCTGACCAGCATGGCGACCACGGCCGCGATGCCCAAAGCAACCGCGATCGGCACATTCAGCAGCACCAATGCCAGCACGCCGATAAAAAGCAGGAATATGGCCATCAGCGCGCCTTGACAATGGCCGATGCAGGCATGGGCATCATCCGCTCACGGGTTGATTTCAACTGCTGTAGTCCGTGATGCACCGGGATTGCGGGCATCGGCCAGCACCTGCGGGAAACTGAGAACCTGGGCGATGATGAACAACACCGCCCCGATGGGGATTACCGATTGCACGTAGTTGACCGATATTTCCGGCAGACTGACCAGATAATCCGTCGCCAGCACTTCCATGATCGACCAGCCGACGTACGCCGTCAGCACAAAAAATCCGATCACGCAGATCTCGGCAAATATCACGGCGCTTACGCGCAATGCCGGACGCAGGCCGTCCACCAGTCCGGAAAAACCGATGTGCGCGCGTTTGTGTGCCGCCAGCGCGGCGCCGTAAAAGGTGAGCCACGCCAGCAGGATGGAGGCGACTTCGTCATACCACACCAGCGATTCGCCGAGCGTCCGGTAAACCACGCCGACGACGACCTCCAGTGCCAGCGCGGTCATCAGCAGGAATACGATGGCTTCAAGCAGCCATCCGTAGCCGGCGCGTATGCGCGTCAGTGTCATGGATTTTTCCGCGGTTTGCGATTCAAGGGCACGCAACCGGTGTCACCGGTTCCGTGCTCGGCATCAACACCCGTCCGGCTTATTTCGCCAGAGCCAGCGCCTTGTCGATCAGTTCTTTCGAGCCTTTGACTGATTCACCAAACTCTTCGTACACCGCTTTGCTGGCGGTTACAAAAGCGGGTTTGTTCGGTTCATTGATCTGCACGCCCGCAGCCTTGATTTTGGCCAGCAGATCATCCTCGGCTTTGGCTGCCGTGGAATAAACAAAGGCCTGGTTTTCCTTTGCGGCGTCTTCAAGGATTTTGCGCACATCCGCCGGCAGGCCGGCCCATTTTTTTGCGCCGACCACGGCGTAAGCCGGTGTGTAGACGTGCCCCGTCAGGGACAGGAATTTCTGCACCTCCTGGAATTTCGCGCTGTAAATCTGCGTGAACGGATTTTCCTGTCCGTCCATCACTCCGGTTTGCAGGGCGGTAAACACCTCGGAAAATTTCATCGGGCTCGGGTTCGCGCCGTAGGCCTGGAACATTTTCACGCGCCATTTGCCTTCCGGGGTGCGCAGCTTGACGCCTTTCAGATCGGCCGGGACATTGATCGGGCGCTTGTTGTTGGTGATGTGACGATAGCCGTTTTCCCAGACCGCGATGATTTTCAGTCCTTTCTTTTCGGCTTCAGGCGCCAGCCGCGGCCATACCACCGCCTTCTCGATGGCGGCCATGTGTTTGCGGTCTTTGACGAGGTAGGGCATTTCGAAAATGCCGAACAGGTCGACTTCAGAGGACATCACGGTTGACGGCAGCGCCATGTCGACCGTGCCGAGTTTGAGTTTTTGCAGCAGTTCCTTGTCGCCGCCAAGCTGGCTGGAGCCGAAGACGACCACCTTGGCCTTGTTACCGAGTTTGGCATTGGCTTTTTTTGCGAACTCTTCCGCGGACTGGGCAAACAGCGAGCCCGGTTCGCCGACATGACCGAACTTGATCTCGGTCTGCGCAGCGACTGACTAGGCGAACAGCGCCAGCGTCAGCAATGACATCAGCTTGAGCAGTTTCATGGTGTTCCTCCTTCGGTTGTTGTTGCACGGATCCGGTCTGCTGTTTGCCGGATTTATGGTCCGGACACGACAGGATGGCCGTGCCCCGATTCAAAATTTTCTGATCAGGTCATTGCTGCGGAATTTTTGCCTCACGCACGACTTTGGCCCACTTGTCCGTTTCTTCGCGCAGCAGTTTGACGAATTCGGCCGGCGAGCTGGGTGTCGCATCCATGCCCTGACGGGCATAACGATCTTTCATTTCCGGCGTGTTGAGTATGCTGACGATGGCCTTGTTGACCTTGTCGATGATCGGTTTGGATGTGCCGGCAGGAGTCAGAATCCCGTACCAGGTGGCGTATTCAAATCCCGGCACTCCGGATTCGGCAACGGTGGGCACATCCGGCAAGGTCGGCGCGCGGGTCTTGGTGGTTACCGCGATACCGCGCAGGCGGGCGCTTTTGACATGGGGCAGTGCAGAGGCGAAGGTCGACATGAAAGCGTTGGTTTCATTGCCGAGGAGTGCGGTGACTGCAGGCCCGGTGCCTTTGTAGGGAACGTGGATCAGTTTGATTTTCTGCGACATCATCAGCATTTCCATCGCCAGGTGTGTGCCCGAACCGAGGCCGGCGGAAGCGTAGGTCAGCTTGTCCGGCTGTGAGCGCGCCAGCGCGACGAATTCCTTGAAATTTTTGGCCGGCAGCGACGGGTGCGCGACGATGATGTTCGGCTGTTCTGTGGCTAGCGAAACCGGCGCAAAGTCACGGATGGCATTGAACGGCAGTTTTTTGTAGAGGGCGGCGTTGAACGCCATGCTGATATTGCCGAGAAACAGGGTGTAACCGTCGGGGGCCGATTTGCTTGCAATATCGGCGCCGAGTACGCTGCCGGCGCCCGGCCGGTTGTCGATGACGATGGTTGTGCCCAGGGATTGTCCCAATGCATCGGTCATGGTACGTGCGCTGATGTCGCTGCCGCCGCCCGGAGCAAACGGTACGATCATGCGAATGGGGCGTTCCGGGTACGACGACTGGGCCTGGACTGCGGGAACAGTTGCCAACAAAGCGGCGACAACAAGTGCTGAACGCTCGAACATGACTCCTCCTGTTGTGGATACATCCCCAGAACTCGTCGGCTGTTAAATCAGTCTGATCGGTCCCGGGCGGGGGTCAAGCATAGCACCGGATGGACTCGAGTCCGTATGATGCTTGCGTCAGCGTCAGCGCGCAGTATTCCGGATCAGGCTGCTTTTACTGCCCGTGCCGCAGCTTTTTCGCCGATCAGATAGTTCATCGCCGCATCGACACCGCCCTTTTTGTGCGGCACGCTTGCGAGTTCCAGGCCCATTTCAACGCCGGCTAGTGTGCCCATCAGCGTGAGGTCGTTGAAATCCCCGAGGTGGCCGATGCGGAATACCTTGTCGGCGATTTTGCCGAGGCCGCTGCCCAGCGACATGTTGAATCGTTCGAGCACGACTTTGCGAAACGCGACTTCGCTGTGGCCGGCGGGCATCAATACTGCGGTCAGCACGCCGGAGTATTCGGCCGGGTTCTGGCACAGCACCTCAAGCCCCCAGGTATTAACCGCGCGGCGAGTCGCTTCGGCATGACGTTGGTGGCGGGCAAACACGTTATCGAGGCCTTCTTCATCGAGCAGCATCTTCAGCGCCTCGCGCAGGCCGTAGAGCAGGTTGGTGGCGGGGGTGTACGGGAAAAAACCGTTTTTGTTCGGTCCGAGCATTTCTTCCCACGCCCAGTATGAACGCGGCAACTTCGCATTTTTGTTCGCGGCGAGGGCCTTGGTCGAAACCGCATTGAACGACAATCCCGGCGGCAGCATCAGGCCTTTCTGCGAT
>JAKFUJ010000447.1 GCA_021732805.1 Betaproteobacteria bacterium
TCAAGCCCAGCACCACAACCAGCGTATGCCACTGGAAAGGCACGGCCAATTACTACTCGCTGGATGTCAACGGTAAAAACAATGCCGACGCCGTGTGGTACTACGCCGAACCCAAAGAAGCCGCAAAACAGATTCGTGATCGCGTTGCATTCTGGAAAGGCGTGCAGGTCACGCCCTGATTTTTTGTTTCCCTGCGACAGGAGCAGGTCATGCCCTATGCCGAATCAAAAGACACAAAGCTGTACTACGAAGATACCGGCAAAGGCACACCCATTGTGTTCGTACACGAATTTTCGGGGGATCTGCGCAGCTGGGAAGAACAGGTGCGCCACTTCAGCCGCCGTTATCGCTGCATCGCTTTCAACGCCCGCGGTTACCCGCCGTCGGACGTGCCTAAAGCCTGGACAAAATATTCGCAGACCATCGCCACCGATGACATTGCCGCGGTGATGCGGCACCTTGGTCTGCGCAAGGCGCACATCATCGGCTGTTCGATGGGTGCTGCGGCCACGCTGCACTTCGGTCTGCATTATCCGCGGATGGCGCTATCGCTGACACTGATCGGCGCCGGCTCCGGTTCGGATCCGAAAAAACGCAAACAGTTTTTGCACAACACCGCGACCCGGGCGCGCGAGTTTGAAACCCTGCCGCTGCAGGACATCGCAAAAACCTATCGCAATGCAGCCAACCGCGTGCAACTGCTGCACAAGGATCCGCGCGCGTGGCGTGGGTTCTGGATGCGTTTCTGCGAACACTCCGGAACGGGTCACGCCAATACGCTGCGCGGCATCCAGGCGCGGCGGCCGTCGATTTACAGCCTCGAACGCAGGCTGCGCCAGTTCAAGGTACCGCTGCATGTGGTGACCGGCGACGAAGACGAAAACGCGCTTGATGCCGGATTGTTCATCAAGCGCAGTTGCGCGTCAGCGCGGCTCAGCGTGGTGCCGGCCACCGGCCATGTGGTGAACCTGGAAGAGCCGGTACACTTCAACCGCATTACCGATGAATTTCTGGCGCTGGTTGAATCGCGGCGCTGGCGACCACGAACAAAACTATAAAATAATCAATAAAATCAATTACTTATAGTGTTTCTTCTCAAGGCGCCCGCGATTTTTCGGCGGGCCTGGTCGTCGCGGGCTTTGCTGCTGCCGGCTTCGCGCATGCCACCTTGAACGTCAGCTCGCCGACCGACCCCGGCGTGATCTTGTCCCATTGCCGTTCGGCAACTGCGCCCGAGTGTATGGATTCACCCTGCGCCATGCCTTCCAGGTAATACAGCGCCGTCATCACATCGCTGACGCGCTTCGCGCAGTCAAACGTCCAGTGCGATTTGATTGAGCGATAGGGTTTGTTCGGAATGTCGGTCTGGGTTTGCCGATAGTCATCGATGGTCCACATCCGCACTTCGCGTCCGGCTCGGGTGATGGTGGTCGCATCCAGATACGACACCAGTTCATCGTCTTCGTGGTATTTGACGAAATCGGCGTGTGCGTTCAGCGCCGCCAGCAGCAGCATTGCGGGGATCAGTTGTTTCATTGTCAGTCCGGTTAAGTCTCTGCACAGGACGGTGTTTAGCCTTCGATTTTTTTCTTGAGTCTGCCCAGATATTTGTCGAGATCGACAATAAAGCGCTCGTGGTCGCATTCACCGACCTGCTCGACATCGTCAAATACCTTGATCTTGAACGTCAGCCGGCGGCGGTCAACACCGGTCAGTTCAACCTCGGCGCGCACCTTTTTGCCCATCGCCGTCGGCCCCATGTGACGGATGGTGACCACGGTGCCGACCTGCCCTTGCCCCGGCTTCAGATGCGGCGCGACCAACTGGCCCGCAGAGCTTTCGCAAAACCCCACCATCGATGGCGTTGAAAACACCCTGTATTCACCGCGCTGCGTGGTCATCGCTTCGGTCACTTCACGTTCGACAGTGAGGGTCATACCGGCCTTCAGGGTATCCATGGGTAATCCGCTGTTGTTTCAACCGCCGGCATTGTAGCCGAGTGGCTGCCGCACTATATGGACGGCTTCCCGACCGTTTTCCGCAGCAAGAACACAAATAAAACAAAAATCGCACAGGCGCCGATTGATACCAGCAACTCCACAGTCGCCGCAGGGAAAACAAAAATATAATCATGGCCTTTGATCAGCGCGGCAAAACTCGAAACACCGAATGGCGTCATGAACAGCCGGAAAATCTGCCAGCGATCAGTTTTATGCCCCGCAGGAACGGCAACGCTAAGCACCAGACCGGTGCCAATGACCAGGCTGATACCCATTGAATTCAGCCACAGCTCGAGCGACGGGTCAAAGCGGTAATACACCGTGACCAGATACCAGATCAAGTAACACCAGAGTATCTGCTTGCGGGCGCTCAGCCCTGCAAAGTAATCAAGCAGCATTCGCATTGAAAAATATTACGGATTGGTAAAAATCATTCCAGCCGGCATCGCGGATGCCTGTCAGCCCGTTTTGCGCTGCCTTGCCAGCCACTCCTCCTCGCGCCCGTACTCGTCCGGCTGCGCGGGGCGACCGTAATAATAGGGAAGCAACGGCTCCTGCTCGTTGTAGATCCGCCGCAGTTCGCCGATCGGTTCAACGTGTTCATCGACACGCAAATCGACGTAAGCATAAATCTCGCGATCATAGGAGTGCAGTCCCGCCGAATGCTGACCGCCGTTCTGACCGCCGGCATCCCGCCCTGCCTCCAGCGCATGCAGCAAACGATCCTCCAGTTGCCGGCCGCTCGCCGCATGCCACGCATCACGCATATGCGCAGCTGTTTTTTCACTGGTGAGATTGTTGCCCATCGCCACCATGCCGCGCTCGACGAAGGCGCCGGACCACACCTTGTGCGTTTTACCGGTACGCGCCGCGGCGTTGCCGTCACGGTCGATCACACACACCTGGCGATGCTCGATGCCGGGATCACTGGCCGCGATTTCATCCAGCACGCGTTGTGCCGAATAGCCCAGCCGCAGCAGATTGAGCCCCAGCGGCCCCAGTCGCGGATCGGTGCGCTGCATGGTCACCACCAGGCCCAGTCCCGGCGCGATAAACGGACAGCGCGAACTGACGGCGATTGAACGGGTGGAAATGGCGACGCCCAGCCGCCCGGTTTCCGCGCAGCGCGCGGCGATGGCAAAAGTCATGCAATGTTCTCCTGATCGGGTTATTGCGGCGGAATTTTCGCCGCTTTGACGATTTTCCCGTATTTCGCGATGTCTTTCCTGATGAATGCGGCGAACTGCTCCGGTGAACCGCCCGCGGTATCAAGGCCCAAATCGGCCAGCTTCGCTTTCAGGTCGCCCGCCAGCATTTTCTGCACTTCGCCGTTCAGGCGGGTAATGACCTGCGGCGGCGTGCCCGCCGGCGCCAGCAGCCCGATCCAGCCCAGCAACTCGAAACCCCTGAGTCCGGATTCATCCATCGTCGGCAGGTCGGGCAGGACGCCGGAGCGCTTGAGGCTGGTGACCGCGATGCCGCGCACCTTCCCGGCTTGCAGTTGCGCAATCGAATTCGGCGCCGGTGTGAACATGAAATCAATCTGCCCGGTCACCAGATCGGTCATTGCCGGCGCCCCGCCGCGATAAGGCACATGCACGATCCTAGTGCCGGTCGTCATTGCGAACAGTTCCGAGGTCATGTGCTGGGTCGCACCGATGCCCGATGAACCGTAATTGAATTTACCAGGATTGGCCTTGGTCAGCGCGATGAACTCCTTCAGGCTGCGCGCCGGCACGGACGGATGCAGCAGCAACACGTTCGGTTGATTCGCCACCAGCACCACCGGCGCCAGATCGCGATCCGGGTCATAAGGCAGTTTGGCGTACATGCTGGGCGCAGAAGCAATGGCTGCGGCACTGCCCATCAGCAACGTATGACCATCAGGCGCAGCGCGCACCACGTTGTCCGTGCCTATGGTTCCAGCTGCACCTGAACGGTTTTCAACCAGCACCTGCTGGTTCAGCGCCGGTGCCAGGCGTTGTGCTGTCAATCGCGCGACCGTATCGATGCTGCCGCCGGCAGGATAGGCGACGATCATGCGCACCATGCGCTGGGGATAACTTTGTGCAACAACACTTGTGCTGGCAGCGACAAGGCAGAATACGATGAAAACGGTTATGGCCCTGTTCATAGCTGACTCCGATCGGCTTAAATCCGTTACCCGAGCAATAAGCATGCCCATAAATGCTGCCGCACCGGCATTCAAATGCGGACGCAATGCATCCACGGCAGATCAGGGGGAGAGAAGCTCAAGATAGATGCCGCACACGCGTACTCAATCACCAACACAGAAGCTCCCGCCATCGCTTCCGGCTGATCATTCATTTTAAATTTCACCTGGCGCGATGATTTTACAGCATCAAAGTGGTGCGCATGATGCATGCGGTGTCGTTATCGACCAGGCAGGATAATCTCGAATGTTTTTCCGCCGTATCCAAATTTCTGATCCCGCCCCTGAACGATTACCCTGCTGATTTGTTGCGGAATGGTGACCCCGTACAAATCACGGGTAAAGGGTTGTTCGTCGGCATGGTCATGCAGCAGGATACGTTCGCCATAAACTTTGCCGTCCTTGCCCGTGACACGAAAAGCATCGGCATAACGCTGCGGCGTATCGTAGCGTGAAGAAATCGTCACATCGAAATCAAAGCGGTTGGCGCCGCGAGGTGCGACTTTGACCGCCACAACGTCCGGATGACGTTGCTCGGAAACAGCTTTGTTTTGCGCTGAAGCCATTCCGGTCCCGGACATCATGAACAACGCAAGACTGGCAAAAAGACAGCGGTTCATTTCTGCATCACTTTTACGGATAACGCAGCAGCATCAATAAGCCGCCGCGTAATAGCCACTCCTATGTTTCGGGATAGGAATCAAAGGCAATGGCATCGGGATCGCAGCCCAGTGCATTACCCATCGACTTCAGTGCATCTTCAGTCAATGCAACGACTGAATAATCGGCTTCGATACCCTTGGCTGACAGAAAAGCCTTGGCCTTGTCGCCGGAAGTCCACGTCACCACCAGATCAGGCTGACCGCCGCCTGCACTGCGGCTGACCGGATATCCATCAGCTTTGCTGACAATTGCAAACATGTCTGAGCCCCCCCTTGCGCTGATTCTACCCAAGCCTGCGGATTTTTCCATGTCTCCGCCGTCATTCCCGCTCACTATTTGAGGTTTACAGGTTCTGCTTTGGACAGGAATTTCTATCTGAATCGGCATACTTTCATCGGTAAAAGCTGTTGAAACTTGAAATCTGAACCATTGCGCCGGTGTTTGCCGACAAAAATCACCGGTATGTCGCGCCTTCCGAAAGCCTGATACCGGCGTTTCGCCTCGACATTCTTTTCGGTTTCGTATCCGCTGTAAACCGTACCCTGCTGGCGCAAGCAATTGAGCAGCAGTCTGCCGCCAGTGGAATCCGGTCATGCTCATCTCGTCATTCAGTCCAACTCGCAATATCCGCCGAGTGACATTTCCGGCTTGATGGCGCTGACCGGAATCACCACCGCATCGCATCAATGGCTGTGGCCCGACAACCCTTTCAGCAGCATCCAATAGTGCGGGCTGGCCGATATGGAATTGTGATCGACACCGGTAATCAGTTTGCGGCTGGCAATCCCCGGCGCAAAGCGGGCGAGCAGGCGTTCCGTGCTGTCGTGGGGAATCACCCGGTCATGCTCGGCCATCAGCACCAGCGTCGGCGCGCGGATCTGCGGCGCATGGCGCCAGGATTCGTACTTGTCCTGCAACAGCCAGTTCACCGGCACCCACGGATAATGTTGCGCGGCAATGGCTTCAAGGCTGTCATAAGGCGTCACCAGTGCCAGCGCGACTACGGGCCGCAGGCTGGCGAGACGAACCGCCACGCCGCTGCCGAGACTGCGCCCGATGACCAGCACGCGGTCATGCGTTGCGCGCACTTTGTCGAACAGCGCCAGCGCATCCGCGTGCAGTGCAGCCTCT
>JAKFUJ010000372.1 GCA_021732805.1 Betaproteobacteria bacterium
CGATTGCCGTGACCAGCGAAAAACGTTTTCCGCTGACGCCCGATCTGCCCACGATGTCGGAATCCGGCCTGCCCGGTTTTGAAACCACCGCCTGGCAGGGACTGGTCGCGCCCGCGCGCACGCCGCCCGCGATCATCAAACGCCTGAACGCCGAGGCGGTGCAGGTCATCAACCAGCCGGCGATGCGCGAGCGCATGATCCAGAACGGCGCCGAACCCGTCGGCAGCACGCCCGAAGAACTGTGGACATTCGCACGCAAGCAGATCGAGAAATGGGGCAAGGTCATCAAGGCTGCAGGCATTACCCCGAACTGATTGATCAAACCAATATACCGTTCGCCCTGAGCCCGTCGAAGGGTGAACAGCCGACTGAACGAATCATTTTTCAAGCAAAGGGATAACCATCGTGGCAACGAACAACAACGGCCCCCTCTCCCGCTTTACCGTCCTCGACCTCACCCGCGCCCGCTCCGGCCCCACGGCCGTGCGCCAGCTCGCCGACTGGGGCGCCAAGGTCATCAAGATTGAAGAACTCGGCGAACAGGACGGGGACGGCAGCCCCTTCGACAAACGCCACGGTCCCGATTTCCAGAACCTGCATCGCAACAAGCGCAGCATCACGCTGAACCTGAAATCGCCTGAAGGCGTCGCCGTATTCAAAAAAATGACCGCCACCGCCGACGTCATCGTCGAGAACTACCGGCCCAAGGTAAAGAACCGCCTCGGTATCGATTACGAAACCATCCGCAAGATCAATCCGCGCATTGTTTACGCCAGCATCAGCGGCTTCGGTCAGGACGGTCCCTACGCCGACCGCCCCGGCCTCGATCAGGTCGCGCAGGGCATGAGCGGCCTGATGTCGATCACCGGCCTGCCCGGACAAGGCCCCGTGCGCGCCGGCATCGCCATCGGTGACTCCAGCGCCGGCATGTATCTCGCATTCGGCATCGTCACCGCGCTGCTCGACCGCGAACACACGGGAGAAGGCCAATGGGTGCACACCTCATTGCTGCAGGCCTTGATCGCGATGACAGACTTTCAGGCCGCGCGCTGGACCGTCGCCCAGGAAGTCGCCGGACAGGCCGGCAACAACCACCCCACCGCGATTCCCACCGGCAGCTACAAGACCAGTGACGGATACATCAACATTGCCGGCTCCGGCCAGCTGTTCGAACGCCTGTGCAAGGCCATCGATCTGCCTGACGTGCCGAACAATCCGGATTATTCCGGATCGAAAGTCCGCTACAAGAACCGCGAAGCGCTGAACAAGATCATCGCGGAACAGATCGAAAAACGCACTTCGGCGGAATGGATCGAATCACTGAACAAGGCTGGTGTGCCTTGTGGGCCGATTTACAAGATCAATGAAGTGTTTGCCGATCCACAGGTGCAGCACCTGGGCATTGCTGCGCCGGTGAAGCACTACAAGCTGGGAGATATTGGCGTCGTAAAAAACGGCATCAATTTTTCGAAGACACCGTTCAAGGTGCGCAATGCGGCACCGGATCGGGGGGCGGAGACGGATGAGATTCTGAAAGAGTATGGATACGGCGAGGCAGATATTGCCCGACTAAAAACTGCCGGCGTGACGGAAATATTAGCTAAGTAATTGTTTTTAATAATTATTTATATCGCAGAGACCTTGGGTGCCACGTGTTGTCGTAATTGACAACACCCTCCGCTGTTGTCATTATCTCCAACATGAAAGCCGTCAACCTGCTGCGCACGCGCATCGCGTACTCGGAGACGGCATTCGCGGAGCTGGTGTTGTGGCAATTGCCCAAACCCCTGCCGGGCTCGTCGCACCAATTCAAATATCGGCTGGCTTATGTCGTCAACGGCGAATGCGTTATTCGCTACGACAACGAATCAGGCAAAGGCGATCATCGGCACTACGGCGAGACCGAGACACGCTACCGCTTTGTTGACCCTGATCGAATGATCAGGGACTTTCAACAGGACATTGAAAGGTGGGACCATGAAAACAGTCATTCTTGATGTGCGCAATCCGAAAGAAGCACTGCAGGACTTCACGCAAACCTGGAAGTCCGGCAAATCCGCCAAGGCAGCGCGAATCAGCTTCGCCAGCCCGGAACTGCTGTGGAAAGTGCTGACCGCCAAACGCTGGGAACTGCTCAAGTCTCTTTGCGGTGCGGGGCCGGTGTCGATCCGCGAAGCCGCACGCCGTACCGAACGTGATGTCAAGGCCGTGCACGGCGATGTCACCGCCCTGCTCAACGCCGGCGTGCTGGAACGTTCTGAGGATGGACAGATCGTGTTTCCGTATGAGGCGGTGAAGGTGCAGTTTTTGCTGGAAGCGGCTTGACATGACCAGCTATTCGGCGCAATGCGCCCCGAAGGAAGTTCCCTTGGAGGGCGCTGCACTTTTTACGCCCTACTCGATATTAAACTCATGAAAACGCTCAAAGAATTGCACGATGTGTTGACCAATGAATTGCAACTTCTACAAGAACTTCCACATCCAGGACGTTGGCGCATCTATTACCACAAGAGAATTGACCAGAATCCGACGACCTCCACGCGCCTCATAAAAATCATATTTGATACGGATGAATCAATCTTGGCGATTCAGCTTTGCGCATCCTCTGATAACAACAATGCGGTTCTTCTTCCACTGCCAATCGACAAAAATCAGCTAAATTTGGCAATCGAAAAGGAAATAAAACTTCTGTCAACAAACAAGAAAGCAAAGACCAACCGGCTTGCGTAGGGCGCAATAAGCGCAGCGCATTGCGCCGCATGCATCGCCAGCGCATCAATCATCGTAGCGTAATCCCCCAGCGTCTCCGCCACCCCAATCCGCCGGATAAACACCCTCTTCGACCAACCGATGAAACGTCGAATACGGCCAGTCGATTACCTGCCGCACCAAGCCATGCTTCACCGGATTGAAATGTACGTAATCCATGTGCACGCGGAAATCTGCCTCATCGCGGATCAGGTGTTCCCAATACCGCCGTTGCCAGATGCCGCGTTCGCCACGTGCGACCCTCACCGCTGACCGCCGTTCCGTTTTCGGCAACCCTTTCGAGAAGTTCATCTTTATTAGGCGCCAGCGGTTTTCGTAATCCGCATCGCCCTCCGGCAATTCGATCACGCAATGCAGGTGATCGGGCAGCACAACCCAGCCGTGGATATGGAATGGACGGCGCTGGCGGACAACTTCAACCGTGCTCCGCAACAGGTCAATCCTGTCGATCAGTAGCGTATTGCCCCGCCGTTGCAGCAAATTGACGGTGAAGAAATACGTGCCTCCGGGATGCCAAGTGCGGTGGTAGTTGGGCATTGGGTCAGTGTTTCATTGCTCTACATACGGCGCAATGCGCCCCGAAGGAAGTCCCCTTGGGGGGCGCTTCGCTTATTGCGCCCTACATCTTTGCCTTTAATAAAAAGAAAGGGCCGCTTTCGCGGCCCTTGGTGTTTATACAATAAGCATTTGATTTTATTGATAATTTATCATCCCGCCCGCGGCAATGATCTTCAGTGACTCCACCACCTTCTTGTCCACCAGAATCCCCTCCTCGCGCCGCCGCTCGCGCTCACGATAAGCGCGCTCTGACGGAATACGGATCTCGTCGACGCCGGGTTGTTTCGGCGTGTCCTTGATCTGCTGCACGTACTCCCCCATGCGTTTCGGAAACTCGCCGCCGGGCAGCATGATTTCCGGATCGACGACCCAGAAATGGAACGCGTAGTCGCGCACATTGCCTTTTGCCAGATGTGCGCCGGCGAGTATGCCCAGCGCCTGGATCGCGAATGACAGGCCGTAACCCTTGTGGCCGCCGAACGGTGCAACGCCGCCTTTGAGCACTTCACTGCCATCGGTGGACGGGCGGCCCTGCGCATCAAAACCCACACCTTCCGGCAACGGTTCGCCGAGGTGGGCATGCAGCATGACCTCGCCCCACATGAAGGATGCGGTGCCCATGTCGACGACGACCGGCCCGTTGTCCGACGGAAAACCGAAGCAGATCGGATTGGTGCCGAGCATCGGTTTCGCCGCGCCGGGTGGCAATACACGCGGTGACGCAGCCGAGGTATGGAATGCCACCAGCCCTTCCTTGACGATTTTTTCGACAAAGTAGGCGTTGCGGCCGCTGTAATAACTGTTGAATGCGCCGACCGTGGCCATGCCCGAGGTTTTGGCTTTTTTGATCGCGACTTCGGCTGCACGATAGGCCGCGACATAACCGATGTTGTTGCCGCCGTCGATCAGTGCCGATACGGGGGTTTCACGGACGATGCTGACCGGGTTGCGTGTCTGTTTGGTTTTGACGTCAGTAGCGATCGCCAGCACGCGTGGCAGGCCGGCAAAACGGTAGCCGCACAGTGAATTGTCGACGAGTTGGTCGATGGTGATGCGTGCATCTTCGCCGCTGTAACCCACAGCCTCCAGTGCACGCTGGCCCAGTTCGGCCGCCTCTTCGGCGGACAGACGCAGGAAATCGGGATGGTCGGCGTCCAGCAAGGCGCTGGCGGCGGACTTGTTCGGCATGTTCAATTTCTCCGTTGTTTCATCGCGCTTTCACACGATTTGGTTCTGGCAATAATTCAATAAACGATTACTGCGGTTGAATCCCCGCACCCTTGATGATGGTTGCGTAGCGCGCGGTTTCGGTTTTCACCAGATCGGCCAGTTGATCGGGTGTGCCGTACCAGGGCGTGATGCTTTGCGCGTCCAGCGTCTGCCGCAGTTCCTTCGAATCCAGCGCCTTCTGCGCTTCCTGCGTCAGCTTGTTGATGATGTCGCGCGGCGTGCCGGCCGGTGCGAACATCGCGTACCAGATCGACATCTTGAAATTGGGAAAACCGGCTTCGGTCGATGTCGGCACGTCCGGCAGATTGGGTACGCGTTTTTCCGACAGCACGACGATGGGCCGCACCCTTTTCTCCTTGATCAGCGTCAGGATTGATGCGACTGACACGATGGTCTGGTCGACTTCGCCGCTGATCGCCGCCACTGTCGCCAGCGTCGCGCCCTTGTATGGCACGTGCACGACGTTGATCTTTTCCAGATATTTAAGCAGCTCATTGGCGAGATGGTTGGTGGTACCCGCCCCGCCGGAGCCGTAATTGAGCACCCCGGGCTTGGATCGCGCCAGTTCGACAAACTGTTTCAGCGTTTTGGCTGGCACCGAGGGATGTACCACCATCACGTTTTCAATTGCTGCCAGCCGCGCAACCGGTGCCAGATCCTTCATGCCGTTGTAGCTGAGTTTTTTGTACAGCGACGGACTGATCGCAATGGTCGGCGAACTCACCACCACGGTGTAACCATCCGCCGGCGATGTCGCCGCCAGGCCCAACGCAAGATTGCCGCCGGCGCCGGCGCGGTTGTCCGGCACCAGGTTCTGGCCCAGCTGTTCGGACATTTTCTGGCCGATGATGCGCCCCACCAAATCGCTGGGTGCGCCTGCCGGAAACGGCAGGATCATGCGCACCGGTTTGGCGGGATAGGCCTGCGCCAGTGCATTGACGCTGATAAATGACAAGACTGCGGCAACCCCTATGGCACTCAGACGCTTCAATGCAGACATGACGCTCCTCCTTCTAATGATATTGATGTGCTTTTTAATTCAAAACAATTCGCGATCGACGACCAGCAATGCATCCACCACTTTTGCGCCCTGCGGCAGCACGGTCAACGGATTGACATCCAGCTCGCGCAGGCTGTCGCCGTGATCATGCGCCAGCCATGACAGGCGCACGATGCAATCCACCAGCGCGTTGATGTCGGCCGGCGGCATGCCGCGCACGCCTTCCAGTATCTTGTAACCGCGCAATTCGCCCAGCATCTCGCGCGCAGTATGTCCATCCACCGGCGGCACGCGGTAGGTGATGTCGCGCAGCACCTCGACGTAAATGCCGCCGGAACCCACGGCAATCAGCGGCCCGAACACCGGATCACGCACGATGCCCAGCA
>JAKFUJ010000400.1 GCA_021732805.1 Betaproteobacteria bacterium
GGAATCCGTGATCTGGGTGGTGCCGCTGTACGCTGCATTGTTCCTGGCCTCCGGTCTCTACCGCGGCATCTGGCGTTTTGCCAGCCTGCCGGACCTGCGGCGTATCATTCTCGCGGTCGGCGGTGGTGCGCTGGCAGTCGCCGCAGCGCTGTTCATGCTGCAACTGCTGGTGCCGCGCTCCGTGCTGGTCATGAGCCCCGTACTGCTGGTGGTGATCATGGGCGGCAGCCGCCTCGCCTACCGCGGCTGGAAGGAACGCAGTCTTGGCGCGCTGATTCCCGGAGCACGCGAACCGGTGATCGTGCTCGGCGCCACCGAGGCCGCAGCAGGCCTGATCAAGGATCTGGTGCGCAGTTCGCAATGGCGCGTAGTCGGCGTGTTTGACGATGATCGCGCCCATCACCGCCGCCAGATTCACGGAACAACGGTTTATGGCGCGATCAGCGATCTGCCGGCCATGCAGCAGCGACTGAATGCCCGGCACGCCATCATCGCAATGCCGGAGGCCAATCACGGCGCAAGGCGCCAGGCGGTCGAAATCGCGCGAAGCGCGGGCCTGCAGGTTTTGACCGTGCCTTCATTCGACGACCTGATCACAGGGCGTGTCACTGTCTCGCAAATCCGCAATGTTGAACTGGATGATTTACTCGGTCGCGATCCCGTCAAACTTGATACGGCCGGCTTGCTGGAATGGCTGGGGGAACGGACCGTGCTGGTTTCAGGGGCCGGGGGCTCGATTGGAGCCGAACTGTGCCGGCAGGTTGCACGCTACAAACCGCGGCGCATCGTGCTGCTGGAAAGCAGTGAGTTCGCGCTTTACACCATTGAGCAGGAGTTTCTTCTGCAGCTCCCGGGAGTCGCGATCAATCCGGTCATAGGGGACGTCAAGGATTCCCATCGCATGCGGCAGCTGCTGGCCACATTCAAGCCAACCATCGTATTCCATGCTGCCGCCTACAAGCATGTGCCGTTGATGGAAAACGAAAACACCTGGCAGGCCGTGCTTAACAATGTGCTGGGTACCCGCGTACTTGGCGAAGCAGCAATCACTCATCGTGTTGAAAAATTTGTACTGATCTCCACCGATAAGGCGGTCAACCCCACTAATGTGATGGGGGCCACCAAACGGCTGGCGGAACTGGTCTGCCAATCGCTACAGCAGCGCGGCGGCACGCAGTTCATCATCGTGCGTTTCGGCAATGTGCTTGGTTCTACCGGAAGCGTCATTCCGAAATTCCGTGAACAAATTGCCGCTGGCGGCCCGATTACGGTAACCCATCCGGAAATCACCCGTTTTTTCATGTCGATACCGGAAGCCGTGCAACTGGTGATGCAGGCCGGGCTGATGGGCGGCAGCGGCGAAATTTACGTGCTCGACATGGGAGAGCCGGTAAAAATCGCAGACCTGGCACGGGACATGATCCGGCTCTCGGGCTTTGAAGATAAAGACGTCAAAATCGTCTTTACGGGTCTGCGCCCCGGTGAAAAACTGTTTGAGGAAGTGCTGGCTGCGGATGAAAATTCGTTGCCGACACCGCACCCGAAACTGCGTATTGCCAAAGCGCGTCAGGCGCCGGCGGAATTGCTGGATCAACTCACGCCCTGGCTCACGAACACGGAAATGCCTGGTGACCCGGTTGTACGAGAATATCTTGGGCGCTGGGTTCCGGAGTATCTGGCGAGATGAGTGCAGCCTCGGCAACCCGGCTCTTCGCTACGGGCTTGGAGACGCTCGGCCACTGGGGAACAATCGCGATTGGCGCATCCATTCCTGTTTCCATCGCGCTCGATAATGTATTGCTGGCGATTGCCCTGCTCGCCTGGCTTATTGGCATGCAGTACCGGGACAAGCTGACGCTTGTTTTGAGCAATCCGGTTTATCGCGCGGCGCTTCTTTTATTCGGGTTGCTGCTGCTAGGCGCCCTTTACGGCAAACCGGCGGGGGGAGACGCCAAACTGTATCTATTGAAATATCTCGACCTTGCTCTGATTGGCTTGCTGGGCTGGGCTTTCGTCGGAGCACAAAACAGAGAGCGTGGACTGTACCTGCTGGCTTGCGGATTGGGGCTGGTGGTGTTGTTATCGTGTGCACTGAAAGTCGGCCTGATCCCGCCAAATCCATTGATGCACGGCACTGCCGAGTCTCCGGTCGTGTTCAAACTGCGTCTGACCCAGAATATCCTGACGGCCTTTTCCGCATTCCTGTTCGTTTGGCTGTTCTGCACGGCACAGCGCCCAGCCGTCAAAGCCGGCTGGGCCATCCTGGGCACGCTGGCAGTGGCCAACATCATGCTGATGGTCGAAGGCGCCACCGGTTATATTTTGCTGATCACGCTGGGATTGCTGTTCGGTTGGCAACGCGCCCGATTCCGCGGCATTGCGGTTGCAGTGGGCTCAGCCATTTGCGTGATCGTTTTACTCAGCCTGATACCCGGGAGCTTCCAGACACGGGTCAAGGAAATCATTCAGGAACTGCGTCACGAACGTGCCGACCGTCCCGCATCCACTTCAACCGGCTTCAGGCTGGAGTTCTACCGCAATACTTTGGACTTGATCAAGGAACGGCCTGTGTTCGGTTACGGCACCGGCGGCTTTCCCGCAGCCTATGCCGAACTTGTTAAAAACACCGGGCAGAAACTGTCACGCAACCCCCACAATGAATTCATGCTGATCACCGTGCAGACCGGGGTCGTCGGTCTGGCCGCTTTTCTGTGGTTGCTCTGGCAGCAATGGCGATTTGCGCCGCAGTTGCCTACGCCGATTGAACGCGGCCTTGCACAGGGGCTGGTGGTGATGATGGTTATCATCTGCATGCTCAATTCCGCGCTGCTTGATCACACCGAGGGGCTGCTTTATGCATGGCTGACCGCGCTGCTTTACGCCGGACTGCCGCGACTACAACCAGCCGGAGCACCTGCATGAAAGTATCCGCCATCATCATCAGCAAAAACGGTGAAGCAACCATAGAGCGCTGTATCGCATCGGTTATCTGGGCCGATGAGATCGTCGTTGTTGATTCCGGCAGTACTGATCGTACCGAAGAAATCTGTGCCGGATACGGCGTGCGCTTTTTTCGCACGCCTGACTTTCCCGGACACGGTCCGCAGAAAAACCGCGCGCTCGACAAGGCGCAGGGCGAATGGATCGTGTCTCTCGATTCCGATGAATGGATGCCGGCGGGGCTGCGTGACGAGATCCGGGGCAAGCTGGTCGATCCCGGAAAAGATGCCGCGTTCGCGGTTCCACGCCGCTCCAGTTTCTGCGGGCGCTTCATGAGACATTCCGGCTGGTGGCCGGATCACGTGGTGCGGCTGTTCCGCCGCGACGCCAGCCGGTTCTCCGAGGACCACACCCATGACCGGCTGATCATCAACGGCAGCACCGGCAAGTTGCGTCAGCCGATCATGCATGAAGCGATCACCGATCTCGACCAGATGATCGGCAAGATGAATCTGTATTCCTCGTCCTCGGCGCGGATGTTCCACAAAAACGGCAGGCGCGCTTCAATCTGGACCGCGCTGCTCCACGGTGGATGGGCTTTTTTCCGCACCTATTTCCTGCGCCTCGGTTTTCTCGACGGACGGGAAGGTTTCATGCTGGCCGTGGCCAATGCCGAAGGTTCTTACTACCGCTATCTGAAACTGATGCTGCTGAGCAATCCACGAAAGTGAAAACTGCGGTCATCGTCACCACTTATAACCGGCCCGAAGCCCTGCGCGCCGTGCTGGATGGATATCTGACGCAGGACCGGCAGGATTTCGAACTGCTGGTTGCGGACGACGGCTCAACAGAAGAAACCGGTGAGCTGGTCAGGGAATATGCGAAGCGCGCCGGTTTCCCTCTGCGCCACGTCTGGCAGGAAGATCGCGGTTTCCGGCCCGGTGCTGCGCGCAATCGCGCGATGGCAGCCAGCACCGCGGATTACATGATTTTTAGCGATGGCGACTGCGTGCCGCAAGCGGATTTTGTCAGCCGCCATGTCATGCTGGCGGAGCCCGGCTATTTCCTCGGTGGCAACCGCATCCTGCTGTCGGAAGCGTTCACCCGCAAGGCGCTGGCGCAGCAACTACCCTTGCATCTGTGGAACTTGCCGGCTTGGATAGCGGGCTGGCTGCGCCGCGACATCAACCGCCTGCTGCCGCTGTGGCGTTTGCCCGACGGTGCGTTCCGGCGCCGCCAGCCGATGCAGTGGGAAGGCATCAAGACCTGCAATTTCTCCGCGTGGCGTGCCGATCTGCTAAAGGTCAATGGTTTTGACGAGGCCTATTCCGGCTGGGGGCTGGAGGATTCCGATCTGGTGATCCGCCTGCTCCATGCCGGCATCCGCCACAAAAGCGCGCGTTGCGCGACGCCGCTGTTCCATCTGTGGCACCGTGAAAATGACCGCAGCCGTTTGCCGGAAAACCAGTGCCGGCTCGAAGAACTGCTGGCGTCATCACGCATCGAAGCGCAGCAGGGATTGAACCAGTACTCATGACCGCCGCCGGCGTGGGCGCGTATCCTGCGCCGGGGTCCATACTTGTCGTGGTCACCCGCCGCATCGGCGATGTGCTGTTGTCCACACCGCTGATCCGTTCGTTGAAACAGGCATGGCCCAACGCCCGGATTGATGTGCTGGTGTTCGCCGGTACCGAAGGCGTGCTGGCGGCGAATCCCGATGTGGATGCCGTGCATGTCATCCCCGAGCGGCCAGGCATTCTCGAGCATCTCGCATTCATCATCAGGCGCTTCCGGCGCTTTGATCTCGCACTGTCCCTGGTCCCCGGCGACCGGCCAACCCTGTATGCCTGGTTCGCCGGCCGGCGCAGCATCGGACTCGTCATGGATCAGCCGGGACAGCGCTGGAAGCAGAAGCTGCTCGATCAATGGGCGACTTTTGATGCGGCCGATACGCACACCGTACGCGGTCATCTGCAATTGATTTCCCAGCTCGGCCTGCCTGCAGTTTCAGACGTGGTTGCGTCCTGGACAGCACCAGACACCGCCGCCGTCGATGCCCTGCTTGGAAATTCCTGTGGAACGCTCGCGGTATTGCATCCCTATCCGAAATTCCGTTACAAGATGTGGCATCAACAGGGATGGATTGAAGTCGCACAATGGCTGCTTGGCAATGGTTTCCGCATCGTGCTGACCGGCGGTCCCGATGATGATGAACGTGCATATGTCGATGCCATCGCCCGCCAGTTGCCGCAATCGGTGATCAATGCCGCCGGCAAACTCACCATCGGCGGAACCGCGGCCCTGCTCTCGCGTGCGCAGTTTTATGTCGGCCCGGACACCGCGGTGACGCACATGGCGGCGGCCACCGGCATCCCGACCATTGCGCTGTTCGGCCCGACTGATCCGGTGAAATGGGGGCCGTGGCCCAATGGCCATACGCCAAATACCAATCCATGGCAGCGCTACGGCGATCAGCGCCTCGGCAACGTGCAACTCATACAGGGCCGCGCACCCTGTGTACCCTGCGGACACGAAGGCTGTGACCGGCACATCGGCAGTGCCAGCGACTGCCTGCAACAACTCCCCGCAAAAACCATAATTAATCATTTAAAAACAATGGGTTATGAAAAAATCCCGTAACCCCTATATCACGGCCTGTCCAGTCGGCTGCAGCACGGCGCTGGTAGATACCGCGCTGGTCGTCAGCGAAGGCGCGTTGCGTCGCTGCGCCGGCTGCGGTCAGCTGGTGAGCCGCGCCAGCGAAGCACGATATTGGGAAACCATGGCGCAATTTGATGCCGGAGAGTTCAACCGCATCGAAGGCGCCGCGCTCGCGCGCCGCGACGCAGTCGCCCAACGCCGCATCGCACGCATCGCCACACTGTTGCGCAAACCCCATCGCGACATCAGGCTGTGCGATGTGGGTTGTTCACGCGGCCAGTTTGTTGCCGCCGCGCTGGCCGCGGATTGT
>JAKFUJ010000208.1 GCA_021732805.1 Betaproteobacteria bacterium
ACCTTCTTGTCCTTGAGATCGGTCAGTTTCTGGAACGGGCTGCTTTTTTTGACGATCATCAGCAGGTTGTAACCCTGGAAATCCTTTTCATACCCTTTGACGGCAAACGGAATGGCTCCAGCCAGATTCACGGCGAATCCGGTGGGACCCGTGGAAAATCCGCCGACGTGAAGACGACCGGCGCGCATGGCCTCGATTTCCGCGGCATTGGAATTCACTGAGTAGTAGACAACCCGTTTGCCGGTGCATTTGCCCAGATGATCAAGAAAAGGCTTGAACGCGTTTTCATAAACGGCAGGGTCTTCCACCGGCGTGTAGGTGAATACCAGGGTCGACGGATTTTTCAAACGCTTGGGATCCTTGGGCGTGTCCGCCACCAGGTCCTTGTTGTCATCGCAATACAGATTGTCGAGCTGCCCGCGATTCTTGCAATCATCAGATTGCGCAAATGCGGACGACCCCGTCGCGGACAACAGCACCAGCAATACTGCTGCAGCAAGATTCCTGAACACGAACATGTTCCACCTCCCTTGATGATTGATTCGGGCTTTATTGTTTTATCCGGACTTGCGTTGTGACACCGTTCATTGCATGACTGGCCGGCCCACAACCAAGACAATCAGTGTAATGCCGTCGGGCCGATTAGGGCATCCACCGTTGCGGCGCAGGCCGGCGGTTGGATGCATCAAATTCCTCTGACCTTGCGAATTTACCCAACATCTGAAACCACATCCGTCCCGGGAAAGAGGCGCGCCAGGAATTTTTTTATTTTTTTAAGTAATTGATTTTAAAGTAATTTATTGCGATATCTGGGGTTTTTCGACCAAGAACCACCTTGCCCCGCCGGGACGGATTGGGTATCTTTAGCCCCCTGCTATCCGCGGTTGCAATCAGCCTTCCGCGACGGGCATCGGACTTCTCCCGAGACCGATTCCGCCGCACGGCACAGATGTCAGGGCTTGTTTCCCATTGGGAACGGCCATGCGCCTGGAATCGCAATCGGACGGGGCGCTACCGGAGCCGGTCCCGGCATCATCAGGGATACAGGCTTTTGGGCAGTTGTCCGCTTTTTGGTGGCAGGCTTTTTCTTGACTGCTTTTTTCTTAGCCGGCTTTCGAGCCGGCTTTTTTTTGCCCGTTTTGCGGCTGGCGCCGCTTTTACCTGCCCCTTTGTTACCGGCAGCTTTGCGCGCGATTTTTTTCTTCAACACTTTCTTTTTCTTAAGTGTTTTTTTGCCAGCTTTTTTATTTGCCTTCTTCTTTGCCGCCTTCTTTTTAGCTTTTGCCATGCGAGCCTCCTTCAGTGTAGCTCCGTCGTGCGCATTGTCACCGGGGACATCCGCGCCTGATGCGCACCGTCAGACGACGGCGCGCGCCCTTGCCTGCCAACTTCCGTACGTATCCTAGTGCAACGCGGCGCCAGCCTTGTTCGCCAGGTTACGGTACAGCAAATCCGGATCAATCCGGATACCGCCGCTCCAGGTCAGCACATTCGACACCGGATCAAAGGCAACGCGGCGAAACAACGCGGCATCGGATAACACCTCCATTGCCGTGTCTTCGACCAGATCGCCCAGATAAATATGTCCCTCAAGACCGTCATCAAAACGCAGCCAGAGCGTGCAGTTGTCCTCCGCACGCAGTTCGGTAACCGTGTGCAGATGAGTCCTGCGGCTGCGGTAACGCCGGAACTTCAGACTGAGTGCCAAGGGTCAGACCCTCCATGTTGACGAACATTGCAATCCGGAAAAAAACCGGCGGCGCCGGCCCCGCGGTTTGAATCGCAGGGCCGGCGCCGCCGGTTGTCTTGCTGTGTCAGCAGTGAGCCCCGCATCACGCCGGAGTTCCCGTTCTCAATCGCATGGCCCGTTTCCGCCTCCGTTCGCAGGTTAAACAGCGACAGTTCGTTCAATCCCAGCCATCAATCCCAACTAAGCGCGCCGCCGGTCTGGTACTCGATGACGCGGGTTTCAAAAAAGTTGCGCTCTTTTTTCAGATCAATCATTTCCGCCATCCACGGGAAAGGATTGGTCGCACCTTCGAACAGCACCTCGAGTCCGATCTGCTGGGCACGGCGGTTGGCGATGAAACGCAGGTATTCCTTGAACATCGCAGCGTTGAGTCCAAGCACGCCGCGCGGCATGGTGTCCTCGGCATATTTGTATTCGAGCTCGACGCCCTTGTGGAACAGCTCGCGCAGTTCTTCGCGGAATTCCGCAGTCCACAGGTGCGGGTTCTCCATCTTGATCGTGTTGATCAGGTCGATGCCGAAATTGCAGTGCATGGATTCGTCGCGCAGGATGTACTGGTACTGCTCGGCGGCGCCGGTCATCTTGTTCTGCCGGCCCAGCGCGAGAATCTGCGCAAAGCCGACATAGAAGAACAGGCCTTCCATCAGACACGCAAACACAATCAGGCTCTTCAGCAGCTTCTGGTCGTTTTCCGGTGTGCCGGTCCTGAACAGGGGATCGGTCAGCACATCGATGAACGGGATCAGGAATTCATCCTTGTCGCGGATCGACGAAACCTCGTGATAGGCATTGAAGATTTCGCTCTCATTGAGGCCGAGGCTTTCCACAATGTACTGGTAGGCGTGGGTGTGGATCGCCTCTTCGAACGCCTGGCGCAGAAGATACTGGCGGCATTCCGGCGCAGTGATATGGCGGTAGGTGCCGAGCACGATATTGTTCGCCGCCAGCGAATCTGCAGTGACGAAAAACCCGAGGTTGCGCTTGACGATGCGGCGTTCGTCTTCGGTCAGGCCGTTGGGGTTTTTCCAGAGCTCGATGTCACGGCTCATCTGGATTTCCTGCGGCATCCAGTGGTTGGCGCAGGCCGAGAGGTACTTGTCCCAGGCCCATTTGTATTTGAACGGCACCAGCTGGTTGACGTCGGTACTGCCGTTGATGATGCGCTTGTCGGCGACATTGACGCGCCGCAGTTCTTCTTCAACGGGAGCAGGCGACGGCGCACGGTCGGCCCTCACGGGCTGCCTTGCCAATCCGGCGGGGCCGGATTCTTCAAATTGCAACATCTTCAGTCTCCTTTATTAGCGTTGTGGGTGGATACCTTCCGGCACCGTCAGCGGGTTCTTGATGAATTGTTATCGGTGAAACCGCTGTCGTGCCGTGCAGCAAACCCTGATCCAGCAACTGCCTTCCAATATTTTAAAAATCGTTTATTAACTTCGTCCCTGATTCGCCTGCTACCGATCTACTGACATGCCTCGCATTCGGGATCGAGGATCGAACACACCTTAGGCTGCTCCCCGTTCACGCCGCCATCCGACGACACCGCATTCAGCTGTCCCGCCTTTGAGGTCGATTTCTCGGTGGAAGTCGCGCCCAGCGTGCGCAGGTAATACGTCGTCTTCAGGCCGCGCAGCCAGGCCAGTTTGTAGGTGTCGTCCAGCTTCTTGCCCGACGCCCCGGCCATGTAGATGTTCAGCGACTGCGACTGGTCGATCCATTTCTGCCGGCGTGCCGCGCATTCCACCATCCAGCTCGCATCCATCTCAAAAGCCGTGGCGTAGAGGCTGCGCACGTCCGGCGGAACACGGTCGATCTTCGACAGCGAACCGTCGAAATACTTGAGATCCGCGACCATCACCTCGTCCCACAGGTTGAGTTTCTTCAGGTCGCGCACCAGAAACTCGTTGACCACCGTGAACTCGCCCGACAGATTGGATTTGACGTACAGGTTCTGGTAAGTCGGCTCTATGCACTGCGACAGACCGGTGATGTTGGCGATGGTCGCCGTCGGCGCAATGGCAATGCAGTTCGAATTACGGATGCCAACGCGCTGGATGCGGCTGCGCAGGCTGCCCCAGTCCAGCTTGGTCGACATGTCGCACTCGACATAACCACCGCGCTCATCGGCCAGCAGCTTCAGCGAGTCCAGCGGCAGGATGCCGCGATCCCACAGCGAGCCCTTGAACGTCGAATACGGCCCGCGCTCTTCCGCCAGATCGGACGAAGCCGAGTATGCAGTGTAGGTCACCTGCTCCATCGAACGATCGGCGAACTCCACTGCAGCCGGCGAACCGTAGGGAATGCGCAGCATGTGCAGGCAGTCCTGGAAGCCCATGATGCCCAGGCCCACCGGACGGTGCTTGAAGTTGGAGTTGCGCGCCTTGTTGACGTTGTAGAAGTTCAGATCGATCACGTTGTCGAGCATGCGCATCCCGGTGGCGACCGTACGCTTCAGCTTCTCCATGTCGAGCAGGCCGGTGGACAGATCCAGGTGCGCCGGCATGTTGACCGAAGCCAGATTGCACACGGCGATTTCGTCGGGGCCGGTGTTCAGCGTGATTTCGGTACACAGGTTGGAGCTGTGCACGACGCCGACGTGTTGCTGCGGCGAACGCAGGTTGCAGGTATCCTTGAAGGTTATCCACGGATGCCCGGTTTCGAACAGCATGGTCAGCATCTTGCGCCACAGCTGATTGGCCGGAACCTTTTTGTAGAGCTTCATCTCGCCGCGGCTGCACATCGCCTCATATTCGACATAGGCCTTCTCGAAAGCCTTGCCGAATTTCTCGTGCAGATCAGGCACGTCGGAAGGCGAAAACAGCGTCCACTCACCGTTCTCCATGACACGCTTCATGAACAGATCAGGTATCCAGTTCGAAGTATTCATGTCATGGGTGCGACGGCGGTCGTCGCCGGTGTTTTTGCGCAGTTCGAGGAATTCTTCGATGTCGAGATGCCAGGTCTCGAGGTACGAACACACGGCGCCCTTGCGTTTGCCGCCCTGGTTCACCGCAACGGCGGTATCGTTGACGACTTTCAGGAACGGCACCACGCCCTGCGACTTGCCGTTGGTGCCCTTGATGTAGGCGCCGAGCGCACGCACCGGCGTCCAGTCATTGCCGATGCCGCCGGCATACTTCTGCAGCATCGCGTTTTCCTTGATCGCCTCGTAAATGCCATCCAGATCATCCGCGACCGTGGTCAGGTAGCAACTGGCGAGCTGCGAGCGGCGGGTGCCGGAATTGAACAGCGTCGGCGTCGAGCTCATCAGATCAAAACTCGACAACACGTTGTAGAACTCGATCGCACGCACTTCACGCTGGCTTTCCGGCTCGTTCAATGCGAGGCCCATCGCCACGCGCATGAAAAACACCTGGGGCAACTCGATGCGCCGGCCTTCGATGTGCAGGAAGTAGCGGTCGTAGAGAATCTGCAGACCGAGATAGGTGAACTTGAGATCGCGTTGCGCATCCAGCGCAGCACCCAGCGCCTTCAGGTCGTAACTGGCCAGACGCTCGTCCAGCAATTCGGCAGCCACGCCTTTTTTGATGAACTCCGGCAGGTAAGCGGCATAACGAGTAGCCATGTCTTCCTGCGTCGCCTCTTCACCCAGCGTCTCCAGGCGCATCGTGTGCATCAGCAGGCGGGCGGTCACATAGCTGTACCCGGGATCCTGTTCGATCTGGCCGCGCGCAGCCAGAATCAGCGATTTGCGCACTTCGTCGATGGGCACGCCGTCATAGAGGTCGCGCTGCATCGCATCGAGTACGGGTTGCGCACTGACATCGCGGCCGAGGCCGGCGCAAGCGCTTTCCACCAGCGCGGTGATGCGGTCAACGTCCAGCGGCCGGGTAACACCACCGTCGGTGACATTGATAACATGGGCTTTCTGCGCCACAGCTACGGGCTGCGCTTCGCGCTGGCGCGCACGTTCCTTCGAGCGCTCCTCGCGGTAAAGCACATACGCACGCGCCACGTGGTGCTCGCCCATGCGCATCAGCGCCAGTTCCACCTGATCCTGGATGTCTTCGATATGGAAGGTGCCGCCGGAGGGCTGGCGCCGCATCAGCGCACCGACCACGCTGTCGGTAAGCGCCGCAACCTGTTCACGCACCCGCGCGG
>JAKFUJ010000221.1 GCA_021732805.1 Betaproteobacteria bacterium
GCCGGATTGCCGCAATGTATCGCAGCGTTGAAGCCGGATGTCTGGGCGGATGCCGCGCAAGCCATCATGACCACGGATACCGTACCCAAGGCGGTATCCCGCCAGTTCGTCATCGGCGGCGCGACTGTCACGGTGACCGGCATCGCCAAAGGCGCGGGCATGATTCACCCGAACATGGCGACCATGCTCGGTTTTGTCGCCACCGATGCCGTGGTCAGCCGGGCGCTGGTGAAGGCGGCCGTGACTTACGCCGCGCAGCGCTCCTTCAACTGCATCACCGTGGACGGCGACACGTCGACCAATGACAGTTTCATGCTGATCGCAACCGCCAAGGCGGCGATGGCGGAGATCAGCGATGCCAAAAGTGCGGAGTACGCAGTTTTTCGCGACGCGATAACCGCGGTTGCGACAGAACTTGCGCAGGCGATCATCCGTGACGGCGAGGGTGCCACCAAGTTCATTACCGTGAAGGTCGAATCCGGACGCAACGAAGAAGAGTGTCGCAAGGTTGCATTGGCGATAGCGCATTCACCGCTGATCAAAACCGCATTTTTTGCGTCGGATCCCAATCTTGGCCGCATACTTGCCGCCATTGGTTATGCTGGCATTGCCGATCTCGAGGTCGAGGGCATCGAACTCTATCTCGACGATGTGCTGGTTGCCGAACACGGCGGACGCAGTCCGTCGTATCAGGAGGCCGCCGGCCAGCGCGTGATGAAGCAGGCAGAAATCACCGTGCGTGTCGTGCTCAATCGCGGAAAGGCAGCTGCGGTGGTCTGGACCTGTGATCTGTCGCATGATTACGTCAGCATCAATGCCGACTACCGAAGTTGAAGTGCACGATATAAAACTCAATAAAATCAATTAGTTATGAGTAAACGCCCGTTACCGGACGCTGCGCCTGCCGCAATCGGTGATCTGATCGGACGCGCCGAATCAGTGATGGCACGACTCGAGCAACTGTTGCCGGCTGCGCCGGTCGAGGTTGACTGGAAAGCATCCATTGCGTTTCGCTGGCGCAAAAAACATGGGCAAGGGACGCTGGAGCCCATTCATCAGGTGCATCACATCGATCTGCGCGATCTGCAGGGCATCGATGAACAAAAATCGCTGGTTGAGCGCAACACCCGCCAGTTCGTCGAAGGCCATCCCGCCAACAACGTGTTGTTGACCGGCGCCCGCGGCACCGGCAAATCGTCGCTGGTCAAGGCGCTGCTCAACAAATATGCGCCGCGCGGTTTGCGGCTGATCGAAGTTGAAAAACGCGATTTGACCGATCTGCCGGACATTGTCGAACAGATTCACGCACGTCCCGAGCGTTATGTCCTGTACTGCGATGATCTTTCTTTCGAGGCCGATGAGCCGGGCTACAAGGCGCTGAAGGTGGTGCTTGACGGCTCGGTTGCTGCGGCATCGGAAAACTGCCTGATCTACGCGACCTCCAACCGGCGCCACCTGATGCCGGAGTTCATGCGGGAGAATCTCGAATACAGGCATGTCGGCGAAGAAATACATCCCGGCGAAACCAGCGAGGAAAAGATTTCGCTGTCGGAGCGATTCGGCCTGTGGGTGTCGTTCTACCCGTTTGATCAGGACGAGTATCTGCGCATCGTTCACGTCTGGCTGGAACATTTCAAGGCGACTGGTGGAAAAAGCGCGGAAATCGAACATGCCGCCTTGCAGTGGGCGCTGATGCGCGGTTCGCGCAGCGGTCGCGTGGCCTGGCAGTTTGCACGCGACTGGGCAGGGCGCACCCGGCTGATTCGACACGCAACCAAGCGCAAATAAGCGCAAGCAGGCGTCAATGACCGAACTGTCGGCGCGACGTCGCATAGTAGTGGTCGCTGCGGTGCTGCAACAGCCTGACGGCCGTTTCCTGCTGGCACAACGTCCCCCGGGTAAAACTTACGCCGGTTACTGGGAGTTTCCCGGCGGCAAGGTCGAGAGCGGCGAAACGCCGGCAGCAGCGTTGTCGCGCGAACTGCACGAGGAACTCGGCATTGAGGTAACCACTGCGTATCCGTGGATCATTCGCGAGTTTGATTATCCGCATGCCGCCGTACGGCTGCTTTTTTTCCGTGTCCGCGCCTGGCGCGGCGAACTGCAAAGCCGTGAAGCGCAGGCCTTCGCCTGGCAACGACTGGATGCGATTGATGTCGCGCCGTTGCTGCCGGCCAATGGTCCGATACTGCAGGCGCTGAGTTTGCCCGAAACCTACGGCATCACCGGGTTCATGCCGGCTGATTATCCGAAAGCCATCGAGCGGATTGATGAAGCTCTGCATCAGGGTTTGCACCTGATTCAGGTTCGCGGCAAGGACTGGCCGCCGGAACTGTTCGACCGTTATGCCGAGGCTATCGTTGCGCGCGCACATGTTCGCAGCGCGCGCGTGCTGATTAATGCCGATATGGAACTGGCACGGCGCATCGGAGCCGACGGTGTGCATCTGACCTCAAAACAATTGCACGCTATCCATAAACGGCCTGATTTCCCGCTGGTCGGCGCGTCATGCCACAGCGCGAAGGAGTTGCGCAGGGCGGAATCGCTGGGAGTTGATTTTGCGGTGCTCGGTCCGGTGCAGGCAACACCCACGCATGCGGAAGCGGTGTTGCTGGATTGGGCAGGATTTCAGCAGGTGGTCATGAATGCGCAAATTCCGGTTTTTGCGCTGGGCGGCCTGCAATCTGTTGATCGCGATCAGGCATTGACATGCGGTGCTCATGGCCTGGCCATGGTACGCGGCGCCGGATTGTCGGGTTAATTCGGCAGGACGTTGTCGCCTTCGTCAGGCAGTTCCGACTCATCGGATTCCACGACCGGCACCCGGTATCGTTCTGTTGCCCACGCGCCGAGGTCCGTCATCTTGCAGCGCTCGGAACAAAAGGGTCGAAAGCGATTGGCGGGACTCCATTCACTGCTTGCGCCGCAGTTGGGGCAGGCGACGATCTTGGCCATCGTTCAAAGATTGCAGAAGGTCAACTCGAACTCGACATCGGTATCCGATGCCTTGGGGCGCTGGATGCCTTCCTGCGTCGTGAAGCGGATGTTCAGCGCGTATTTGTTGGCACTGATTTCGGGAATGCAGGCGTAATCCGGGGATAAGCGGATGCGCAGCATCTGCGCCATGCGTCCCGCCATCATCTGCTGATAGATGCCCTGCTGGGCAGTCTGCGCGGAAGTTTTCCCGCTCTCGCGCAGCAAACGCAGCACGATGCTGATCGCGTCGCGTGTCGGCAGGAATGGCGCCAGCCATTGTTGCAGGTCGTGGCGACGGACGTCGGTCCCCTGCTGCAGCCAGTAATGATAGGAAGGCAGATCGAACGCGCATACGCCGCCGGGTATGCCGGTGCGCTGCTTGATGCTCATCAGCCAGTCGTTTTCGCGCAACTCCTGGCCCACTTTGCCCGACGTCTGGAACAGCCGTGACGAAGCCTGGTCAATTTGCCATAACACGTTGTCCAGCGCTTCTTCGGAAATGTCCGGATTGTCGCGCAGAGCATCCAGGGTCTGTTTCTGCCGCTCGAGTTCCTGCAGCAGATCGGATTTGAGGTCGGCGCGGCTGGCGACTTCGAGTATTTCAAAAATCAGCAGCAGCGCGACATGATGTTCGGGACCGTCATTGCGGCTCTGAAAATATTCGATGCGCTCGAACAGATGCTCCAGGCGCAACAGGGTGCGCACGCGCTCACTGAGTGGATGTTCGTAAACAATCAAGTCCGGTGCGCCCATTGTCGATGTAACAGGGTAGAAATCCGGTTGCCGGAGTATCGGACAAAAACCAGAAAAAATAAAGGCTTAATGCGGTTTATGCGGGTTATTCAGAGTGTCGTCCGCCGCGGTTGCCGCCAGAGCCAGATAACGTTGATGCAGTTCGAGGACTTGTACGCGCAGATGTGCGATGTCGCTGTCGTTTTGTATCACATCATCGGCGCCGGCCAGTCGTTGCTGACGCGGCAACTGCGCTTTCATGATGGCCAGTACCGCTGCTTCGGTCAGATTGCTGCGCTGCATAGACCGGCTGATCTGCAGCGATTCGGGACAATCGATGACCAGCACGCGATGTACGAGATCGCGGTAACCGCCGGTTTCCAAAAGCAGCGGCACTACCAGCAGCACATAGGGTTCAGCAGATTGTAGAACGCGATTGCGAGCCGTTTTGCCGATGAGCGGATGCAGTATGGATTCCAGTTGCTTGCGGGCTTCGGGTTTCTCGAACACCAGCCGGCGCATCATGGCCCGGTCGAGGCTGCCGTCTGCGGCGGCTGCGGCGACGCCGAAAGCCGCGGTAATCAACGGCATCGCGCTGCCACCGGTACCGGTGATTTCATGCGAAATCTCGTCGGTGTCGACCACGCCGGCGCCGAGTTCACCGAACAACGCCACTGCGCGCGACTTGCCGGAGCCGATGCCGCCGGTGACGCCGATGCAGTAAGGCATGTTTAGAGCGGACCGAACCAGGCACTAGTCAGCGCCGGTCCGTGCAACAGCGCAATCATGCCGGCGATGGCCAGGTACGGGCCGAAGGGAATGGGCACGCTGCGACCGCGCCCCGCGAACACGATCAGTCCGATGCCGATCACCGCGCCGACCAGCGACGACAGCAGGATGGTCAGCGGCAGCATTTGCCATCCAAGCCAGGCGCCGATCGCTGCCAGCAGCTTGAAGTCGCCGTAACCCATGCCTTCCTTGCCGGTGGCCCATTTGAATATCCAGTACACGCCCCACAACGAAAGATAACCCGCTGCGGCGCCAATGACAGCGCCGGCCAGTGGCGTGTAGATGCCGACGATGTTGAACAGCAAACCCAGCCACAGCAACGGCAGTGTGATGCTGTCCGGCAGATAGAAAGTGTCGAGATCAATGAAGGTCAGCGCGATCATCGCCCAGGTGAACAGCAATGCGCCGATGGCGGCCACACCGAAACCAAAATGCCAGGCGACATAGGCGGAAAGAGCCGCACTCAATGCCTCGACCGCCGGATAACGTGGTGAAATGGCAGTCTTGCAACCGGCACATTGGCCGCGCAATACCATCCAGCTCAGCAGCGGAATGTTTTCGAGCGCGCTGATCGGACGCTTGCACGACGGACAGGCCGAACGCGGCACGATCAGGTTGTAACTTTCCACAGCCGGGGCTTCCTGTGCCGAGAGTTCGGCGCATTCCGCGCGCCATTGCTGCTCCATCATTTTCGGCAGACGATGGATGACGACATTGAGAAAGCTGCCGACGCACAGGCCTAGCAACGCGGCGCAAACTGCAAATAAAAGAGGGTCTGACAGCATGATCGGCGCTTAACTGAAACGGAGTAGCGGTATCGAAGTTGCCGCCGTGGAAGCGCCCGACCGCGCAAACCGCACGCAGTGACAGGCGCCTGCCGGGGTTATACCGCGGATCCCAGCTTGAAAATCGGCAGATACATGGCGATCACCATGCCGCCGATCAACGTGCCCAGTACCACCATGATCATCGGTTCCATCAGGCTGGCCAATGCTTCCACGGTGTCATCGACCTCCTGCTCGAAGAAGTCGGCAACCTTGCCCAGCATCGCGTCCAGCGAACCGGCCTCTTCGCCGATCATCACCATCTGGATCACCATGCTCGGAAACACATCAGTGCCCTGCATCGACGAAGTGAGGCTGGAGCCGGTGGAGACTTCGGACTGGATTTTTTTGGTGGCCACGAAATAGACGTAATTGCCCGAGGCGCCGGCGACCGAACCCAGCGCTTCGACCAGGGGAACACCCGCGGCAAACATTGTCGACAGCGTGCGCGTCCAGCGCGCAATCGATGACTTGCGAATCAGATCGCCAAAAATCGGAATTTTCAGTGTCAGGCGATCCATATACA
>JAKFUJ010000323.1 GCA_021732805.1 Betaproteobacteria bacterium
GGCGCCGGTCGCCGGATCACGCCGCCGGTAGGCGTGTTCGGTTTGCAGGATGCCGGAAGTACTGGTGCCGAGAAACACGCCGACACGCTGCGCACCGTACTTGGTGATGGCGCCGCGCACGGCCCTGTCAAAACCATCCTGGGTAAATCCCAGTTGCGCAAGCCGGTTGTTGCGGCAATCAAAATCGGCCAATGCCACCGGCAGCCGTACTTCATCCACCCCGGCCACCTCACCGATAAAAGTGGTCAGATCGACAGTATCAAACGTGCACGGCGCGAGACCGCTGCGACACTGACGCATCGCAGACAAAGTCTGTTCAAGACCGCGACCGATACTGCTGGTCGCAGTGAAACTGGAAAGCCAGAGCGGATTCAAGGCAAATAAACCTGTAGTGGGTGAATTCTGTTGGATTTCAGACAGTTCAAAGCTCAGCCGCTGCGAACGGCAGCAACCGCAAAGGCACGCCATCGCAGGGACAAAACGGCAGCAACCACACCCAGTGCCAGACCGGCGATCACATCCACCGCCAGATGCTGGTGTATGGCAAGGGTGGAATATACGATACCGGCACACCACCCGCCATTGAGTACCAGCATCCACCATGGTGATCCGAGGCGGCGCAGCAGCCGATGCAGCCAAATTCCCGAAAAAACGGCTGTGGCGACATGCAGCGAAGGGCAGGCATTGCCCGCAGCATCCAGGTTTTTAAGAAAATGCATGTCCGGATAACGGGCCCAATCGATATCAACCGGGGGAACTGCCGTGGGCCAGAAATAGAATATGCCCAGTCCCGTGAGACACGTCGCGGCCATGGCCACGCCGTAACCATACAGTTCACGGCGCGACGCCAGCAATGCCGGGGGCAGTGAAACGTAGACCCACAGGGATATATAAACGTAAAAAGCAGCCGGCTGAAACGGTATCAGGCGATCAACAAAAATAACGGGCATTACGGTGACCGGATACGCCGGATATCTGAGCACATAAAAGTACGCGCCGAAAAACAAGCCGATAAAAAACATGGTGCCGATGCACTTGAAAAGCATCTGCGTGGACAGTGCCGCCACGGCCTGACGGTGCCAGGACACGCACTGAGCATTTTGCTCAAGCCCTTCCACCCTTAAAACAGGCTGCCCTGTTGTGCCGCGCCCGGCACCCGGAATTGCGTGGTGTCGCGCTTATTTCCGTCATTATCACCCTCACCACGCCGCGCCTGGTTGAGACCGGCTTTTTTGCAGGCGATATTGAAGCGCTGCTTCAGCAGGTCGGCGAATTCTCCCTCGCCACGCATGCGGCTGCCGAATTCGGGATCGTTGTCACGCCCGCCGCGCATCATATGCACGCGGCTCATCACATGCGCCGCCTTCAGCGGGTAATGTCGCTCGAGCCAGTCGCGGAACAGGGTTTTCACTTCGTACGGCAGACGCATCAGAATATACGCCGCGCGCCGCGCACCATGCGCAGCCGCTGCGTCAACGATGGCTTCGATTTCGTGGTCATTCAAAAACGGAATCACCGGCGCCACCATCACACCCGCAGGAATGCCGGCCTCCGCCAGCGCACGCACCGCCTGCAAGCGCCGCAGCGGCGCCGTGCAGCGCGGCTCCATGCGCCGTGCCAGTTCATGATCCAGCGTGGTCACCGACACGAACACTTCGGCCAATCCTTTAATCGCCATGGGTGCGAGAATGTCGATATCACGTTCGACCAGCGCACTTTTGGTGACGATGCCCACCGGTTGATTGAATTCCGCACAGACTTCAAGGATGCCGCGGGTGATGCCGCGGCTGCGTTCCGCCGGCTGGTACGGATCGGTATTGGCGCCCAGCGCGATCAGTTCGCACCGGTAACCCGGTTTCGACAATTCCCTGCGCAGCAACTCCGCTGCATTGGTCTTGGCGAAGATACGCGTCTCAAAGTCAATCCCCGGAGACAGGTTGCGATAGGCATGGCTGGGCCGCGCATAACAATAGATGCAGCCGTGTTCGCAGCCCTGGTAGGGATTGATCGACTGCGTAAACGGGATATCCGGCGAATCATTGCGCGCGATGATCGATTTCGCGCGCTCATCGGTGATCACGGTTTTTAACGCGACTGTCTCTTCTTCGACGCCGGCCTGCCAACCGTCGTCAAAGGCTTCGCGATCCACTTTCTCGAAACGTCCTTCGGGGTTGACGCCCGCACCCCGCCCCTTGCGCGGATCGGTGTGTTTTCCAGAGAGGGTACGCAATGGCATGGACTTATTCCGCCTTGCTGGCGTGCGTGGTCATCAACTCGAACACCTTGCGCGGGAGGCCGTCCTTGCCGCGGCAGGTGACTTCGGTGCGCACTACGGCAATCAGCCGGCCATGATGCACGACTCTGGATTTTATTTTCAGAGCGCGGCCTTCACCGGGACTGATGTACCAGGCCGACAGCGCCGTCAGCGACCAGTGTGGTGTCAGCGCGGCCATCGCATTATCCGTGGCCAGTCCGAGCAGGATGCCGCCCTGCACATGACCGACGCGGTTGCCGATGTGAGGACCGTTCGTGACTGTGGATTGCGCGCCGCGAAGCAAGTCCCCTTGGGGGGCGCCGCGAAGCAAGTCCCCTTGGGGAGCGGCGCGAAGCGAGTCCCCTTGGGGAGCGGCGCCGGCCACGTGTTTTGCCTGCACGCCCCAGAACCGCTGGATGAATGAGCCGCCGTGCGCACGCACCTCGGCAATCACGGCATCGGCGGTCGCCAGCACTTTTTTCTCGTCGGGATGCAGTTTGCCGCCGGCAATCTCGGGCGTCGGATTTTCACCGCGGCGGCGGTGCGGCACCGGGTGCAGCTCCACGCCCTTGGGTGGTTTCAGCATCATGAAAGTCCCGGTACCCGTACATACCAGTCCGGCATCACCATGAATGTCGAGCGTGCTCACACCCTGACGCCCCGCCGTACCCTGCACAAAACCATGCATCGCGCCGCGGCCGGCAAGCCGCCCTGTGCGCGGCGCGCCGGTGAACTGCAGGGTCATGGTCACCGTCGCCAGCCGCGTATGCGGCGCCAATCCTGCGCGCACGGCTGCAGCCATTGTCAGGTCGGCAAGAATCGCGAGGCCCGACAGGTTGAGTTGCCCGTCGGCTTCTGCGCAGTGCGGCGCGACATCCACCGATAGCGCGGTGTAATCGATACCGACATGGTCGTAGGACAGATCCAGAAAATTGCCGGCGAAGTGATAACCCGGTTCACGGTTCAGTGCGATGCCGCGCAGGACTTGCACGCGTATCGCGTCCAGCACGTCGGTGGCCGGCGTTACAACAGTCTGGGGTTTGTTCATCGCTCGATTGTAACAAGCGAGCGTTTTTCAACTGCCGCCCGGCCACTCTCTGCAGGGGTATCTTAAGTTGTTGATTTTATTGTTGTTTTTCCAGAATCTTGGCCACAGCATCCAATGCCGTCGCCGACGTCCCGCCCTGCGTCCGCGCCAGGTCCAGCGCAATGTGGTTGAGCGCGCGATAAGCGTCTGCGATGCGCGGATCGAGCGCATTCAAGGCCGCGAGTTGTCGCACCAGCACATCCGCATCACCGCGCGCCACCGGCCCGGTCAATGCGCGCGTCGTACCCAGGGCAAAAATATTGTCCATGGTTTCGCGCACCAGCGGTTCCATCATCATCTGCGCGGTCGTACGTTCAATGCCGGCATGCTCATACACACGCAACCCTGCTTCCATCAGAGCGGTGAGGTCATTGCACACCAGTACGCCGGCTGCGTGGTACAACGTCTTGCCGGCCGGATCGATCACAGTAATACGCGCGCCGAGTTGTTCGAATAACGGCGTCACCCGTTGCAACGCCTCGGGATCACCTTCGATTGCGCAATAAGTGCCTTTGAACGTTTTCAGCGCAAGCGCCGGATCGGCAAAACTTTTCAGCGGATGTACGCTGGCAACCAGCGCACCCTGCGCTGCCAGTGGTGCAAGCATGGCGGACGGTTGCGAGCCGCTGCAATGAAACACCACATCGCCTTTGCGCACGACACTGGTCGCAGCCAGTGCCGTTGCGGTTGCGGCAATCGCCGCATCGTGAGTCGTCAACAGCCACAAGTCAGCAGCGCGCATCTCGCGCAATACGCGCACCGCGCGTCCGGCGCCGATAAAAGCCACGGCGGATTGCGCCGTAGCGATTTCAGCACTCAGCACATCCTGCACCGCGCACGATCCGGCGCTCTGCAGCAAAGCCCCCAGCGTTCGTCCGACGCGCCCCGGACCAATAATGTTCAGTGTATTTGACACAGGTGGATATACCTTTACGACCCCGTTTCGTCCGTTGGCATGCGTTTTTTCGCGATACGGCTGGCAATCATCGCCACCACAAATTGCGGCGCCGACACCACCGTCATCGCAATCATCGCCAGCGGCCACAACGACGCCGACCCGCCGCCCATAACCATGGCTGCGGACTGTCCGATAGCCATGCTCAGCGGCCAGCGCCAGGCGCGCTGCGGAAAGCGGTAACTGATGGCAAAGATCACCACACACATCAGCGGAATGCCGATCATGAAATACAGCGGCGAATCCCAAGCCTCTCTGCGCCCGCTGGTTATGCTGACCGACATGCAAACTGCGAATCCGGCGACGGCCGAGACGATATGGGGCAGCATGGCGTTATCCCGGGTGGTCATCATTTCTCACCCGATGCGCCAGCCACAGCGCCATGCTGACGAACAGCGCATCGGGCAGATTGACCTTGTTATACGGAATCTGCCAATAGGGAACGCCGATTGCCAAAAAGGGCGGTACGAAGCCGGGCAGCCACCAGCGTTTGCGCCAGTCGATGATCATACCGGACCCGGGTCATTGCAATCCGTACTGTTTTACTTCTTGACCAGTTCGACACGCCGGTTTTTTGCGCGCCCGTCATCGCTGCGGTTATCGGCAACCGGCTTCTCCTGACCGAAGCCCGACGCAGACAGCCGTTTCGCATCGATACCCGACGCGACGATCGCCGCCATCACGCTCTGCGCGCGTTTCTCTGAAAGCGTCTTGTTGGCCGCCGCCTGTCCGGCGTTGTCGGTATGGCCTTCGATGGCGATTTTCAGCGCCGGCGCCGATTTCAGCATGGTCGCAATCTCCGCCACCGTCGCCTTGCCATCAGCCTTCAGGTCCGACTTGCCGGTATCGAAGTTGATATACAGCACGATGAAACCGTTGCGGTTCAGCTCATCGAGCAGCTTGTTGGCGGTTATCACCTGCTGCATGGCAGCGACCTCGACAATCGACAGTTTGTAGCTTTGCGTCGGCGCACCGAAGATGTCGGGCTCGACCCGCACCCAGACATCCTTGCCGCCCGTAGTCACCTTGAGCGTGGTTTCACCGCCGTCGGAATCCCGCGGCAGACGCTCGTAAACCACCTCGCCGCCGATGGCCTTGATCGCATTCTGGTAATTGCGGATCAGTTCCAGCGCACTGGGTTGTTTGTCCGGCTTGTTATAAAAATAACGGATGACCGTGGCATCGCCCTCGATAGCCTCGGTCCTGGCTGGGCTGCCTTTGGCGCCGACCTTGAATTCCATCGCGTTGAAGTTTTTGACGTATTCGGTGATGCGCGAATCCGGATAACGCGTCAACAGCGGATGATCTTTCGACTTATTGAGTCCCGCATAAATAACTGTCAACGCCATGATGAGCAAACACGTTAATCTGCTTGTGTACATTTCGAGGAGCGGTGATGAAGCACAAGCGAGATTTCAAGGCACTGGAGAAGCGGCGGCTGAAGGGCGGCAAGCTACTTGCGC
>JAKFUJ010000011.1 GCA_021732805.1 Betaproteobacteria bacterium
GCATACCGGCAAAGCCTTGCGCGACTACGCCGCTTCGCTGGGTGCGCCGGTGAAGCCGCAGCCACTGCCGATTACAGCATTGCGTAACGGCAGCAACATCAGTGTCAGCCACGCCCGCGAACACAATCTGCAAAACATCAGCGTCGATATTCCGCGCGGCAAATTCACCGTGATCACCGGCGTATCGGGCAGCGGCAAATCAACGCTGGCTTTTGATATCGTGTTCGCCGAGGGCCAGCGGCGTTACCTCGAATCGCTGAACGCCTACGCCCGCCAGTTCGTGCAGGCAGCGGCGCGGCCGGACGTCGATGCGATCTACGGCATTCCGCCGACGGTTGCCATCGAACAACGTACCAGCCGCGGCGGCCGGCGCAGCACGGTGGCGACACTGACGGAAATATATCATTTCCTGCGCCTGCTCTACGTCAAGCTCGGCACCCAGTACTGCCCGGACTGCGATGTCGCGATCGAACCGCAGAGCATCGACCAGATCACCGCGCGCATCATGACGCAGTACCGCAACGACCGCATCGGTCTGCTGGCCCCCCTGGTGGTCAACCGCAAAGGCTATTACACCGACCTCGCGAAATGGGCCGCGGCCAAGGGTTACACCCATCTGCGGGTCGATGGCGAATTCATCCCGACTGCGCCGTGGCCGCGGCTGGCGCGGTTCAAGGAACACAGCATCGAACTGCCGGTCGCCGACATCCGCGTCACGCCGGAAAACGAAGCCGCCTTGCGCGCCGGGCTGGCCACGGCGCTGGAACACGGTAAAGGCATTGTGCAGGTGCTGGGCGGACTCGATACGCTGGCCGAGGCGATGGCGAAAAAAGATGCTCGCCGCATCAGACTCACCGAGGTCGTATATTCGATCAAGCGCGCCTGCCCGTCCTGCAACAAGAGTTTTCCGGAACTTGATCCGCGGCTGTTTTCGTACAACTCCAAACACGGCTGGTGCCCCTCGTGTTTCGGCACCGGGCTGACGCTGGAGAAAATCGACTGGGACGAAGAACGCGAAAAAACCGGCACCGAGGAGCATGTGCTGGATTCGTGGCTGAACTGGCTGGAAGTCGATGAGCCCTGCCCGACCTGCGACGGCAAACGCCTGAACCCCACGGCGCTGGCGGTGCGTTACCGCAAACGTTCGATTGCCGCGCTGGCGGCGCTGCCGGTCGCCAAACTCGCGCGCGAATTCACCGATGTCCCGTTCAGCGGCCGCGAAGCGGCGATTGCGCGCGACATCGTCAGCGAAATCCGCAGCCGGCTGAGTTTTCTCGATGAAGTCGGCCTTGGCTATCTGGCGCTGGATCGTGCCGCACCGACACTGTCGGGCGGTGAAGCACAACGCATCCGCCTTGCGGCTCAACTCGGATCGAACCTGCGCGGGGTCGCCTATATCCTCGATGAACCGACCATCGGCCTGCATCCGCGCGACAACCGCATCCTGCTCGACACGCTGGCGAAACTGCAGACCAAAGGCAATACCCTGATCGTCGTCGAACACGATGAAGACACCATCCGTCGCGCCGACCATGTGATCGACCTCGGCCCCGGCGCAGGACGCCGTGGCGGCCATGTCGTTGCAGCGGGCACCGCCGCCGAACTGCAGGCGAATCCACAGTCGGTGACCGGACGCCTGCTCGCCAAACCCTTGCAGCATCCGCTGCATCCATCACGGCACATCGACAAACACACACCATCGCTGAACATTCGCGACGCGCAGCTGCATAACCTGCAACACGTGAACGCGCGCCTGCCGCTGGGCCGATTGACGGTAATCACAGGGGTATCAGGTTCGGGAAAATCTACGCTGGCGCGCGATGTGCTGCATGCCAACCTTGTACGCCTCGTTAACAACAAGTCAAAAAAATCAATAAAAACAATTGGTTGCAATGACATCACGGGCTGGGATGCCGTAGGCCGCGTGCTTGAGGTCGACCAGACCCCTATCGGCAAAACACCGCGTTCCTGTCCGGCGACCTATGTCGGTTTTTGGGACACCATCCGCCGCCTGTATGCCGAAGCGCCGGAGGCGCGCATGCGCGGTTACACCGCGAGCCGCTTCTCCTTCAACACCAAGGGCGGCCGCTGCGAAGCCTGCGAAGGCCAGGGCGTGCAGAAAATCGAAATGAGTTTCCTGCCTGATGTGAAGGTGCCCTGCGATGTCTGCAATGGCGCGCGCTTCGATACAGAAACCCTCGCAGTACGCTTCAAGGACAAGTCGATAGGCGACGTGCTGGCGCTGAGCGTTGATGACGCGGTCGATTTTTTCGCCGCGCACCCCGCCATCCACCACACGCTGCGGCTATTACAGGACGTCGGCCTTGGATACCTGACGCTGGGCCAGCAAAGCCCGACGCTGTCCGGCGGCGAGGCGCAGCGTATCAAGCTGGTTACCGAACTGGCCAAGGTGCGTACGAATGGCGACGATGCCGGCGCTCGCCCGGGCCGCAGCGGCACGCAAAAACGCACGCTGTATGTGCTCGATGAACCGACGGTCGGCCTGCACATGGCCGACGTCGAAAAACTGATCCATGTCCTGCACCGGCTGGTCGATGCCGGCAATTCAGTGGTGGTGATCGAGCACAATCTTGATGTCATGGCCGAAGCCGACTGGATCATCGACCTCGGGCCCGAGGGCGGAGATGGCGGCGGACGCATCGTGGCTGAGGGCGCTCCGGCGCAGATCGTCAAAAAATCAGCGCGTTCACACACCGCACGCATCCTCGGCGAATTCCTGCAGGAACGCGGAAGCTAACAGGATGTTGAAAAACTCCAGAACATCGCTTCAACTTGGCATGATCGATTTTTCAACCCCCATAAAATCAAAGGTTTGCACGCGTGTGCGCTTGGTCGCTTCGCTCCCCACGCGCTCGCGCATCACTTTTTCAACAACCTGCTAAGGCTGGCTTTTGTGCCGGCCGACGCTCCAGCCGCGTTTGGCGAGATGTTTTTCGCCGACTTCCGTGGGTTCCTTCTCCAGCGGCGTGGCCATGGTGTCATTCCAGCGGTTGAGAAAACCGAACAGCGCAATGACACCGGTGATTTCAATGATCTGCCCCTGCGTCCAGTGCTGCTGCATGCGCGCAAACAATTCATCGGTGACGTCATTGGGTTGCGATGACGCCGCAACGGTGAATTCAATCGCCACGCGTTCCGCCTCGGTGAACAGCGGGCTGCTGCGGTATTCCCACACTGCATTGAATTTATCTTCAGCGATGCCCAGCCGGAGCGACGCTCCGGCAGAGTGGGCCATTCAATAGCGGCAACCGTGCACCGAACTCGACACGTGGCTGATCAGCCGCTTGAAACCGACATCGACTTCGCTGTCCGGTCCCCACATTGCCCACGACAGCATCGCGAATCCTTTGGCGATCGCAGGCTTGTGCTGCATGATCAATGCGGCATTGGGCACGAAACCCAGTGATTTTTTGAAATTGCCCAGAGCAGCCTGCACCTCCGGATCGTCCGTCAAGGGCAAAGGCGGAATACGCGGCATATCGACTCCCTGAAAAGTTAAAACACGGTCAATCCCTGGATCAGCCTTTGTGCTTGCCGACGCTCCAGCCGCGTTTGGCCAGATGCTTCTCGCCGACTTCGACAGGCTCTTCTTCCAGCGGCGTCGCCATCGAATCGTTCCAGCGGTTCATGAATCCGAACATCGACACCACGCCGAGGATTTCGACAATCTGGCCTTCGTTCCAGTGCTGCTTCATTTGCGAAAACAGTTCGTCGGTCACGTCGTTGGGCTGCGAAGCCGCGGCAATGGCAAAATCCAGCGCAACTCGCTCTGCATCCGAATACAGCGGGCTGCTGCGGTACTCCCAGACCGCGTCGAATTTTTTTTCGTCGATGCCCAGCCGGAGCGCCGCCCCGGCAGTATGGGCCATTCAGTAATGGCAGCCGTGGGCCTTGCTGGCGACGTAGGCCAGCAAGCGCTTGAAGGCGACGGTGACTTCGCCCTGCGGATCCCATACCGCTGCGGCAAGTCCGGCCAGCGCCTTCACCAGTTTCGGCTTGCGCTGCATGATCAGCACGCTGTTGGGCACGAAGCCCAGCGATTTTTCGTAAACCTTCCACGCATCGGCCAGTTCAGGTACGGCATTCAGGGACAAAGCGGACAGACGGGCCACGGCGACTCCTCTCATTCATGTTGTATATGGTCACGATTCGTGACCGGTGAAGGAATTCTCGCACAACGGTGCGGTCTATAATCAGCCATGTCATTCCACTCATTCATCCACATCCATGTCTGAAATCCTGGGCAAACGTTTCCTGTCCTGTGCCGCAGTCATTGCGCTGGCCTCCTGCGCCACGATGGATGCACCGATCCCGCTGCCTGAAGGACGCTGGGAAATGATGACATCCAGCTTTATTGATAACGGCCGCATGCCGGGCATTCCGCGGGCGACGCTGCAAATCAGCGGCGGGCGTGTTTCCGCCTACAGCGGCTGCAATACCGGCAGCGGGGCCGTGCGCCCGGTCGACGGCAAAATGGTCATCGATGCCATGGCCACCACCCGCCGCGCCTGCCTGGAGCCTGTCGGCGGCTTTGAGGGTCGCTATTTCAAGCTGTTGCAGGGGCAACCTTATTTCCGCATCGAGGGTGGCGCACTGATACTGGCGACCGGCGACGACAGCGTGCGTTTCCGTCGCATCGCCGAAAAAGCCCCGGACAAACCCGCAGCAAAATCGCAGCCATGAACAGCCGGTTACTGAAAGCCCACACCAAGGATCTGGGTGACGGGTTCACGGTACGGCGATTGCTGCCGGCAGCGACCCGCAAGATGGTCGGGCCGTTCATTTTTTTCGACCACATGGGCCCGGCGCGCTTCGAACCCGGACAAGCCATCGATGTGCGCCCGCATCCGCACATCGGACTGGCGACCGTGACCTATCTGTTTGAGGGCGCGATCATGCACCGCGACAGCCTGGGTTACGAGCAACGCATTACACCCGGAGACGTCAACTGGATGACCGCCGGCCGCGGCATCGTGCATTCGGAGCGCAGCCCCGATGACGAACGCGACAAAACCCGCGGTTTGCATGGCATACAGACCTGGATCGCGCTGCCGCAAACCGATGAAAAAACCGATCCCGCGTTTGCCCACCATCCGAAGGCCACGCTGCCGGTGGTGCAGTGGCCGAATGCCGAGCTGCGCCTGATTGCCGGCGAGGCTTACGGCAAGAGCGCGCCGGTCCGTACCTTTTCACCGATGTTTTACGGTGCGGTAACAACCGGCGGTCCGGCAAAGTTTGATCTGCCACAGGAGCACGCGGAACGCGCCATTTATGTGGTTGATGGCGAAGTCGCCGTGGCTGACAGCGTCATTCCGCAATATTCCGTTGCCGTCTTCGACCCTGATCTGCCGGTCACCGTATCCACGACCGGGACGGCGCGCATCATGATATTTGGCGGCGCAGCGATGGATGGTGACCGCTTCATTTCATGGAATTTCGTCGCCAGCAGCAAAACGCTGATCGAAGACGCCCGCACGCGCTGGCACGAACAAAGTTTTCCCAAGGTGCCCGGCGAAAGCGAATTCATTCCCCTGCCCGAGCGGTAGAATCAACCGCGAAATTCCGGAGACTGTTTTGGACATAGCCGCCATGCGCAGCGAATACATGCAAGCCCGCCTCGACGAGGCGGATGCCGCTGCCGATCCCTGCGCCCAGTTCCAGCGCTGGTTTGACGAAGCCCTACGCGCCGGACTGCCGACACCGAATGCAATGACACTGGCCACTGCCACCGCCGAC
>JAKFUJ010000366.1 GCA_021732805.1 Betaproteobacteria bacterium
AGCCTCCAGGTAGGCCACCGGCTGGTCAACTGCCGCCAGCACCCGCGCATCGGCGCGCACATTGATGCCGATGCCGATCACCGCCGCACTCGGCCCCAGCACATCGCCCTGCATTTCAATCAGGATGCCGGCCAGTTTGCCCGCGGGCAGCACCGCGTCATTCGGCCACTTGAGTCGGGCATCGCGCGCACCGTTGGCACGCAGCACCCGCGCCAGCGCAACACCCACCGCCAGACTCAGCCCCGCGAGTTCGCGCGCGCCCTGCGCAAACCGCCACAGCAGCGAAAACGTCAGTGTGCTGCCGATGGCCGACTGCCATGCGCGTCCGCGTCGCCCGCGCCCGGCAGTCTGTGCTTCCGCCGCCAGTACCAGGCCGCTGCGCGCGCCCTGCGTTGCGTGCAGCATCAGTTGCGTATTGGTTGAATCCACGGTGTCGCGGACTTCGATCGCAATGTTCGCTGCCCGCCCGCCGGTTTCAGCAATGATGCGGTCGGCGTTCAGCAACGATAACGCCCGCTCCAGCCGATAACCGCGCCCATGCACTTTCTCGACCTGAAACCCGGCGCCGGTGATTTCCTGTATCCCGTACCAGACGGCGCTGCGCGTGACGCCCAGCGCGCGCGCCATGGTCTCGCCGGAATGGAAATCGCCGTCCGCCAGCAGGCGCAAAGTCTGGAAAGCCGTGGTTTTCATTGCAGTTACATAGCATATCCCAACACAGCTAATATAGCGCTCCACCTACAAGGGAGGAGTCATGAAAACAACAATATCGCTCGTGTTGGGCTGTGTACTGACCTTGTTCGCTTTGCTCGCGCCGGCACAGAATTTTCCTGCAAAACCGATCCGCATCATCGTACCGTTTCCCGCCGGCGGCACCTCCGACATCCTGACCCGGCTGATCGGCGCCAAGATGGCCGAATCCTGGGGCCAGCAGGTATTACCGGACAACCGCCCCGGCGCCAACGGCAATATCGGCGCCGACATGGTCGCGCGCGCCGCACCCGACGGTCACACGCTGGTACTGATGGATGTCGGCAATCTCGCGATCAGTCCCAGCGTATTTGCGAAGCTGCCCTTCGACATCATCAAGGATTTTTCGCCGGTGACCGTGGTGTCGTACTCGCCGCACATACTGGCCACGCACCCGAGCATGCCGGCGCAATCCGTCAAGGAAATCATCACGCTCGCCAAATCACGCCCCGGCAAACTCAATTACGCCACCGGCCTCGGCGGCGCGCCGCACATGGCCGGCCTGATGTTTGCCTATCGCACGGGCATCAACTGGGCCTACATCCCGACCAAAGGTGGTTTTGCCAACATCCTGATCGTCACCACCGGTGAAGCCGACCTGCTGTTCAACGGCATGCTGGCGACGTTGCCGCATACCAAGAGCGGACGCCTGCGCCTGATCGCAGTCTCCAGCGAAAAACGCTTCCCGACTCTGCCCGATACACCGGTGGTCGCCGAGACACCGGGGCTTGAAGGATTCGTCACCGGATCATGGCAAGGCGTGCTCGCTCCGGCGAAAACCCCGCCGGAACTGGTGACGAAATTGCAAACTGAAATCGCGCGCATCATCCAACAGCCTGACATGAAGGAAAAACTGTCGACGCAGGGCGCAGACCCGATCGGCAACAGCCCGGCGGAAATGGCGAAGTGGCTGGCCGCGGAAAAAGATCGCTGGGCGAAATTGATCAAAGCGACCGGATTCAAGCTCGAACAATAACGCGCCACTTCACCGAGGATGAAATCATGCATCATCTGCCACTGACTGCCGCACTCCTCGCCACACTGTGCCTGCTGCAGGCGGCTCCGGCCGCCGCGCAGAATTACCCGAGCCGTCCGGTCCGCGTCGTCGTACCCTATACACCGGGCGGCATCACCGACGTCACCACGCGGATCATCGCGCAGGAACTGTCGAAAAACATCCGGCAGAATGTGCTGGTCGACAACCGGCCCGGAGCGAACAGCATCCTCGGCGTGGAAATCGTGTCCAAGGCCAATCCCGACGGCTACACACTGGCCTCGGTGATTGCCGCGCATGCCGCCAACAAGACGCTGTACCCGAAGCTGCCCTACGACCCGGTGAAGGGTTTCGCCACGGTATCCCTGCTCGCCACCGCGCCGCTGATCGTCTGCGCCAACAACAGCCTGCCGGCGAAGGACGCGCGCGAACTGGTTGCGCTGGCAAAAGCCAAACCTGGCACGCTGTCGTTCGGCTCCAGCGGCGTCGGTGCGGCGGCGCACCTGACCACCGAACTGCTGATGCTGACCACCGGCGTCAAAATGCTCCATGTGCCGTACAAGGGCACGGCGCCGGCGCTGCAGGGCCTGATGGGCGGCGAAATCCAGTTGCTGATGGATACGCCGTCCTCGATGCTGCCGCATGTGCGCGCCGGCAGGATCAAGGCGCTCGGCATGGCCTCGGAAAAGCGCATCGCCGCCGCACCCGACATCCCGACGCTCACCGAAACCGGCGTGCCGGTGGTCGGCGGCACCTGGGTGGGCTGGCTCGCACCCGCGGGCACGCCGAAAACTGCCGTGAACCGGCTCGGCAGGGAAATCGGCGATATCCTGCAGCGGCCGGAAGTGCGCGAACGATTCACGCAGATGGGCATTGATCCTGTCGGCAGCTCACCCGCGGAATTCGCGAAGTTCCTCGACGATGAAGTCGAGAAATGGGCCAAGGTGATCCGCACCGCCAACGTCCGCATCGAATAGCCCTTCCTCCTGCATCAATGAAACGCCAGATCATCGCCATCGGCGGCGCCACACTGACGCCAGAGCAAGCGTAGGGTGGGCACGTATTTGTGCCCACGCGAATTACCGGATACCCGTCGTGGGCACGCTGCGCTCTGCCCACTCTACCTGGCTGACTGGCGCAAAACTCCGACTGCGAAATCGTCAAAATAGTGATGAATCATGAATGACGTTGAATATCTGGAACAAAAAATCCGGAATCTCCCGATCAAAGATCTGTCCAGGTTTCGTGCATGGTTCATCGAATTCGATCACCTGGTCTGGGACAAGCAGATCGAGGCTGATTCGAAAGCCGGAAAGCTGCGCGGACTCGTTTCCGATGCGCTTGCAGATTATCAAGCCGGCAAGGGAAAAAAGATTGAATGAATTTCACATCGCCAAAGCAAGCGCAGCGAATGACGGAGCCTCAAATTGAATCCTGTAATACGCTGCGCTCCTTACAGGCTTGCTACATGAGGCATAACTCCACGTTATTTCCCAACCTTGACGTAGGTACGCGGCGTAAGCACCGTCAATGTTTGCTCCAGCATTGGAACCAGCGGCAGCAATGCAGAAAGCTCATTGGAATGTGCGTCCAGCACAACCACGGCCAAAGCGAGTGAGGAGAGGTTTTGTTGATACGGGAGATTTTTGTCGACAGTAACGAGAGCGTCAAAGCCGGTTGCGGCTCGTGTCAACAAATCGCCGTTCTTGATACCGCCCCATCCCATCTCGATGACCGTCTTCACCTCATGGTTCGGCAAGGCCTGCGCCAGCCGCCTTGGCACTGACTCGTCAAGCAACAGGCGCATCGGCGAAAATGCGTTCGCGCGCAGCTTCAAGTACCGAAATAGCGGATTCCCGGGAAACCGAAGGAAAGTCTTCCAGGAAGTCTTCCAGTGACGAGCTCCCCTCAAGGTAATCGAAAAGGCTCTGAACAGGAACGCGGGTGCCGGTGAAGCACAGCGCTCCACTCATGATCTCGGGGTTCCGGCTGACTAGGGATTTGTCCATGGCTTCCTCCAATAATCAGAGTTTACACTTCTCATCTGATCACTACATTCGAGGTATAACCAATCATGAAACGCCAGATCATCGCCATCGGTGGGCACGCTGGAGCGCGGAGCAGGGCCCCGCTTGCGGGATGCGACCGCGCAAGCGTGCAACGGCGCCGCACCACCAACGTCAGACAGAACGCGGATCGTTGAACCCATGAAACGCCAGATCATCGCCATCGGCGGCGCCGCCTTGCCGCCGGACCTCGACAACCTGCTGCTGATCGACTATTTCCTGAAGCAGACCGGCAAGCGCAAGCCCAAAGTCTGTTTCATCGGCACCGCGCATGGCGACGCCGATACCGGACGGCTGCGCTACTACGCCGGCATGAGCCAGTTCAATTGCTCACCGACCCATCTGCCGCTGTTCGCGCGCACGCCGCGCGACCTCGCATCCTTCGTGCTGGAGCAGGATGCGATTTTTGTCGGCGGCGGCAACACGCGCAGCATGCTCGCGGTGTGGCGTGACTGGGGACTGGATGTCCACTTGCGCACGGCCTGGCAGCGCGGTGTCGTACTCGGCGGCTGGAGCGCCGGTTCAATCTGCTGGTTTGAGCAGGGCATCACCGATTCCGTCGCCGGGCCGCTGACCGCGCTCGACTGCCTTGGCTTTCTGCCGGGCAGCAACTGCCCGCATTACGACAGTGAAAAACAGCGCCGTCCGGTCTATCGCCGGCTGATCGCGCGCCGTGCGGTGGCTGAAGGCTATGCGGCGGACGACGGGGTCGCGCTGCATTTCATCGGCGACCGCCTGCATCGTGTGGTGGCGAATCACCGCGGCCGGCGCGGCTGGCGGCTGACACGCAGCGGCAAACGTGCCGTGGAGCGCGCACTGCCGACCCGTCTTCTGGCAAAGCAGCGCAGATAGTATATATTATAAGTAATTGTTTTTATTAAATAATTTTTATTTCCGCGCCGCCGGATGGCATAGTCCAAGAGTCCGCCAGGATTTGACGTTTAACGTTAACCGTTATACGCTGACCGATGATCAAAAGTTTCCGCTCCCCGGACACGCAGGCTTTGTTCGAGACCGGCAGAAGCAAGCGGTTTTCAGGCATTGCGAATGTGGCGATGCGCAAACTGGCGCAACTGGATGCCGCGGAAACGCTCGACTTCCTGCGCGCCCCACCGGGCAATCGACTGGAGCTACTGAAAGGTAACCGCGCCGGGCAATACAGTATTCGCATCAACGACCAGTATCGCCTGTGTTTTCAGTGGACTGAATCAGGCCCGGAAAACGTGGAAATCGTGGACTATCACTGAGACGGAGAAACATCATGTTCAAGAACGGCATGCGGCCCGTACATCCGGGCGAAATCCTGCGCGAGGATTATCTGGCGCCGCTCAACCTGAGCGCGAACGCGCTCGCCAAAGCGCTGAATGTACCCGCGCCTCGCATCAACGATGTCGTGCGCGAGCGCCGCGGCATCACAGCCGATACCGCGATGCGGCTTGCCCGCTATTTTGGCGGCGATGCGCGCTCGTGGCTTAATTTACAGGCGGCGTATGACCTGCGAATCGCCGAACAGGCCAACGCCAAGCGCATCGAACGCGAGATCACTCCCGCAACGGCCTGAGCGCATCATCGGCCATCGCACCGCCAAGCGCGCATGCCGGCCGACGCCACGGGTTAAAATGGCTTTTTATCAGTCGACTTTTCCCCTGCATGACCAAGAACACCAGGCCCGGCGCCGAACCTGCCGCGGCATCCACCTCGAATTTCATCCGCAGCCACATCGAAGCCGACCTCGCCGCGGGCAAGTACGCCTCCCGCACCTGGGGCGGCAAGCCGGGTGCGGCACAAACTCACGCTGACGCCGCGACGGACACCGCAAAAATCCGCACCCGCTTTCCGCCGGAACCCAACGGTTACCTGCACCTGGGTCATGCCAAATCGATCTGCCTCAATTTCGGCCTCGCGCTGCATTACGGCGGCGCCTG
>JAKFUJ010000210.1 GCA_021732805.1 Betaproteobacteria bacterium
CAAAGCGCCAACAGCAGTATTGCTGATGCAATGAAACGAGAATGCATAAATCCTCCGCATGACGATGTCTCGCGGCCGCAAGGCGGCCGCGCTCAACACACTGCGCGGAGGATCAAATCAGGAAGCGCTGCAGCCGCACGATCAGCGGCGGGGATGGGGCGTATTCGAGGTGGTGCTGGCTGACATCGATTGCGGGGGGCGCAATCACAGTTTGGGCAACGAAGTAATGCAATACAGGCGCGGCAATCGCCGTCCATGCGCTATCGGGTTGCCCGGAGACTTCGCTGCCTGATTCGCAATGCTTCAGGCACAGTGCGGAAATCGCAGCGGCATCTTCGCAATCCGGCATAGCCGCTGCAGCCTGAGCGATGTCCTGCAGGCTTGCCGGGCAGGCATAGGCCGCGACGGATTGTTGCGCCAGCAGCATGAAGCCGAGGGCGCAGGCGGTGAGCCATTTCCGGAGCTTGGGGGATAAACGCATGCGCGGATGTTACGGGGGCCGGTGCGACTATGCAATCCGGCGTTGCTTGCCGCATAGTTGATGTTGCTGCAAAGGCGTCGGCTGAGTCACGCACAGTTGCACCCACTCGCGTCTCTCAATAATAATTGTTTAAAATCAATTACTTATAATATCGATGGAATAAAACACCCGGTCGCAGTCTCTTATGCTCATGTTCCAGTCCTCCGAAGCCCGCTACAACCGATGGGTGCAAGACCATTACCGCTTTCTGCTGCGCAGCGCATGGGCGTTGACCGGCTCGCGGGCGGTGGCCGAGGACGTGGTGCAGGACTGCTACGCCAATGCCTGGAAGCATCGCGCGCAGTTGCGTGATCCCGCGCTGGCGCGCGCCTGGCTGTTCCAGATCATGCGCCGCAGTGCGTTGCGCCAACTGGTTCCGGCACCGCAGTCGCTGGATGATGAAATGCCCGAACAGGCTGCCGCTGATGCCGGTTCGGATGACCGGCTCGATGTGGTGAAGGCGCTGGGCCGCATCGCACCGATGCATCGCGAGGTGCTGGTGCTGTACTACTTTGATGACATGCCGATCGCGCAGATGGCGGAAGCGCTGGAGATCGCGCCCGGCACCGTGCTGTCGCGGCTGGCGCGGGCGCGCGACGCGTTGAAGGCGGTGATGGCAGGGCCGCCGCGATCACGGCCTGCTTCCGGAGCTTCCATTGCCGTACTGAGAAAAGCCTGAACATGAATCCCGATCCAGATCATCACGAAAGCGAATTTGATTTGCGCGCCCGCGCCGAGCTGGCGATGGCGATGGAGCCCGGTCAGCCGCCGGCCCATCTGTTTCGTACTACGCCGCTGTTGCAGCGGTCCGCCGTGCGGCGGGGGTTTGCCGTATTTGCCGTGGCCGGCGTCGTGGTCGGCTCGTTGCTGGCACTGCGTCCGCCGGAACTGGTGCGCGGTGCGATAGAGCATGAATATTACGAACGCACGCTGCGCGGCAATTTCATGGAATCGAAACCGCTGCTGCAGCACCTCGGTCTCGGTCAACGCAAGGCGGTGCCCGGATTTCCGCAGTTGATGCGGCCCTGCGATATCGAGGGCCATCTGGTCTATCACCTCACGACTTTTTTCGAAAAAGGCGGGATGGTGACCGTGTTCGCTTTCGATCAGCCGGTCAAGCTGAAAAAAGATGACGGCTGGTGGGGCAATGTCTACTGGAAGGTGGTCGAGTCGCGGGAGGGTAAACCGATCATCCTGGTGACACAGCGCAAAAAAGCGCTGGCGGTGGCCACCGCAACATTTGCAGGACCGGAATCGTAGCTGGTAGTCGCAGTCGGTATTGATGCGTTGAAATTTTCGATGTCAATGTGAATTCAACCGGAGGAGACCGCAATGAATGATCTGACCAGGCTGGAGCAGTCCGCTGCAAAGGAAACCGTTTCCGCAGGCCGCCGTCAATTGCTTGCCGGCAGCGCCGGTGCGCTGGTTGCAGCGGGAGTCGGTGGCTGGGCCGGGCCGGCTGCGGCACAGGCCAAGCCGTTGCCGGCGTACGTGTCGTGGAAGGATGCCAACAGTGTCATCGTACACAGCGCCACCACCATCGAAACCAAACGCAGCGCTTTCGGCAGCAGCGTGATCACGCCGGCCGAGCAGCTCTACATCCGCAATAATCTGCCGGCGCCGGATGCCGCCATCGTCGCCGACCGCGACAGTTGGGAAGTCATGATCGAAGGCGTGAAGAGCCCGCGCCAGTTGAGCGTGCGCGAACTGAAGACGATGGGTCTGGAAACGGTGGCGATGGTGCTGCAGTGTTCGGGCAACGGCCGCGGTTTTTTCCCCAGCAAACCCAGCGGCACCCCGTGGAAGGTCGGTGCAGCGGGCTGTGTAGTGTGGAGCGGTGTGCCGGTGCGGGCCGTTGCCGAGGCGCTGGGCGGCATGGCCGATGGCATGCGCTTCATGACCGGCAGCGGTGGCGAAAAGTTGCCCGAAGGACTGGATCCCAAAACCATCATCGTCGAACGTTCGGTGCCGATGAAGGCGATGGCCGACTCCCTGCTCGCCTGGGAAATGAACGGCGCTCCGATATCACTGGCCCACGGCGGGCCGCTGCGCCTGATCGTGCCCGGCTATACCGGGGTCAACAATATCAAGTACATCAAACGCCTCGCGTTCACCGCGACTGAAACCGATGCGCGCATCATGTCGCACGGCTACCGGATTTCGCCTCCCGGCACCAAGGGCGATCCGAGTCAGCCGTCAGTGCAGGAAATGAGCGTCAAGTCATGGATCAATTCACCGAATCCGGACCATTCCATGGTCAAGGCCGGCCAGGTGCAGATTCAGGGCGTCGCCTTTGGTGGTTTGCATACGATCCGCCGGGTGGAGGTTTCCATCGACGGCGGCAGGACATGGCAGAGTGCGCGCCTGGTCGGCCCCGACCTGGGCAAGTATGCGTGGCGCCAGTTTGTACTGGATGCACGGCTGCCGGCGGGCAGTTACACGCTGGCCAGTCGCGCCACGGACAGCGCAGGCAACGTCCAGCCGGAACAGCGCAGCGAAAACGTCGGCGGCTACAACAATGCCGGTTGGGTTGATCATGCGGTGGCGGTGACTGTTGCCTGAGTGCAAGTTGGCATTGGCGGACAGGGGTGTACTCGCACCCCTGTTTTTTTGATCACCCTGAATGGAAATCCTGATGCAATCACATCTCGTGCGCGGCATCACCCGGATCGCGGCGGTCGCGGCGCTGGCAATGACAGCGGGTCTGCAGGCGGTACCGGTCATGGCCGCGGAAGACCCGCTCGTACTGGGCAAGCAACTGTTCACCAAGTCGGCGGTGCCAGCCTGCATGCTGTGTCATACCCTGAAGGATGCCGATGCCAGCGGCGCAGTCGGACCCAATCTCGATGAGTTGAAGCCCAACGCCGCCCGCGTTGCCAAGGCCCTGCGTGACGGTCTGGGGCAGATGCCGCCGTACAAAAGCCTGAGCGAAGAGCAGATACTCGCGCTGGCGCGTTATGTGTCACAGGCGACCGGCGGCGGGAATTAAATGTTCCTCCGTCGTGCCCGATTGCGAATGATGTCCACTCAATGCTGTTCTGGAGGTTTGATGTCCCGTCGATTATGTTGAATGTTGTTGGTGGCCATGGGTCTGACGGCTGCGTTGCCCGCGAACTCCCAGCCGCGCAACGAATCTTGCGGACGCAGCGGTGTTGCCCTGCAGGTATTGGGTTCCGGCGGTCCGGAACTTGCCGGGCGCGCTTCCGCCAGTTACCTGATCTGGCAGGACGGCAAAGCCAGGGTATTGGTGGACACCGGCGCGGGCAGCGCGCTGCGCTTTCGCGAGGCCGGGGGAAAACTTGCCGATCTTGACCTGCTGCTGTTGTCGCATCTGCATGCCGACCACAGCGCCGATCTTCCGACGTTGATCAAGTCGGCGCTGTTCGAGCGCCGGCGTCGCGTATTGCCCTTATTCGGTCCGGAAGGCGGCGGGCAGTTTCCAGCGACCACGGAGTTTGTGCGCCGGCTTGTCGATCCCAAGACCGGGGCTTTCGCCTACCTGAGTTATTACCTGAAGTCCGGATTGCTCAGCGGATATGAACTGCGGACCAAAGATGCCGGCGGAGGATCGGGTGCGCCGGAGCAGGTCTTCCAGGCGGACGGGATTGTCGCGACCGCTGCCCGTGTTGTGCATGCGGATGTCCCCGCGCTGGCCTGGCGTGTGGAGATCGCCGGCAAACGCATCGCATTCAGCGGAGACGGCAACGGACGCAACGGCAATCTGGAAAAAATAGCCGAGGGCGCGGACGTGCTGATCGCGCATCTGGCCGTTGCAGAGGGCACTCACGGCGATGAACTCGATTACCACATGGATCCGTCGCTGATCGGCAGGATTGCCGCTCAGGCGAAAGCGAAGTCCGTGGTGCTGGCGCATCGCATGACGCGCACGCTGGGGCAGGAAGACGCGGCGCGCGCGGCGATCGCGAAGAGTTTTTCCGGAGCAGTCATGCTGGCGGAAGATCTGTCCTGCTATCCGTTGCGCTGAATCACCGGTTTTGCCGATTCCAGCAGCCTGCACACGATGTTGATTGTATTATCGGCCATAGCCGTGCTTCCGACGTAACTGCCGGGCGCAAAAGGCGTCTGACTTCGTAATGCTGCTCTCGATTGATGCCGGCGAATAGCGAGATTATGAAATGCGCAGATGTGTCCATTGAGGGCTGGTACTGATGTGAGCGCCTTCGCTTTGTATGTCGGCATCGACTACTCCGGCGCGCAGACGCCGACCGCACGCCTGAAGTCGCTGCAGGTGTTTGCGGCACAGCCCGGCGCCAGGCCGCAAAGCATCGCCACCCCGGCGATTGCCGCGGCGCGCGCCGCGGGCGTCAGCGGGCCGTCGCTGCCGCGGTACTGGACGCGTAGCGAAGTTGCCTGCTGGCTGATCGGTCTGGCGCAAGCGGATCAACGCTTCATCGCCGGCATCGACCACGGTTTTTCGTTTCCCGCGAGTTACTTTGAGCGTTACGGGCTGACGGCGTGGCCGCAGTTTCTTGTAGACTTTTGTCATCACTGGCCGACCGATGGTGATCATGTCTATGTTGATTTCGTGCGCGACGGCAATTTGGCGCGCAAGGGCCGGGCGCCGCCGGCGGGCACGCGAGAGGGCAGCAACACCGAGTTCCGCCTGTGCGAACGCTGGACGTCGTCGGCGAAAAGCGTGTTCCAGTTTGATGTGCAGGGCTCGGTGGCCAAATCCACGCATGCCGGCATTCCGTGGCTGAAGCGCATTCGCGATACGGTGGGGGATAGGGTACATTTCTGGCCGTTTGATGGCTGGCAGCCGCCAGCGGGCAAGTCGGTGATTGCCGAGGTGTATCCGTCGATCTTCCGCAACCGTTACGATCGGGAAGGGCGCACGCCCGACGCGCAGGATGCTTATGCCGTTGCGCGCTGGCTGGCGGAGTCCGCTGCGCGCAGCAGTATGGAACGCTATTTCAACCCGCCGCTGACGCTGGAGGAGCGATTGATCGCAAAGCGAGAGGGATGGATACTGGGGATTTCTTAAAATATCAATAAAAACAATAATTTATGATGAACTAAACAGGTTACGTCCGCTTACATTGGTTTGTTTTTTTTATAATAAGTCCAGTATTATTAGACATTAACGGAAAATAATAAACTTGCACCGAGTTTGATAAATCTGTTAAAAATCTAGTATGACTGGACTAAACAAA
>JAKFUJ010000030.1 GCA_021732805.1 Betaproteobacteria bacterium
GGCGAGCTCCAGGTTCAGTTCGGAGAGCCGTTGGTTGTCGCGGCGCAACGCGCTGTGGGTCACAAAAAAATCGGAGATGCGCGCGCCCACCGCTGCCGGCGCTGCGGCAAGCTTTTGCAGCGGATAAACGATGATGCCGGCAACTTGGCGCAGCGTGGTCAGATAATTGAAACGGGCGTCCGCGATCAGCAGCACCACGGACAGCACGGAGAAAATCATCAACCGGGCAAAGGGGGTCGGGCCGGTGCGAAACAGCGGTGGGGGCGTGTGCTCCATCTCGATTCAGCGGCGGCTGCCGTGCGCCGGTTTTCGCGGTAACTGCGACCACGAGGGCAGTCCGGGGATGATGCATCGGTCCGCGGACCGGTGTTGCGCGCGTGTTACATCGAAAAGCCGTAAGCGTGTGCGCTTGGTCGCTGCGCTCCCCACGCGCTCGATCATTGCTTTTTCATGGCTCCGTCAGTCGTTGGCGAAGATGCTGCCGAGGTGTTCCAGTTTTTCCAGTGCCTTGCCCGAGCCGCGCACCACGCAGGTCAGCGGGTCTTCGGCAATGATCACCGGCAGACCGGTTTCTTCCATCAGCAGGCGGTCGATGTCGCGCAGCAGCGCGCCGCCACCGGTCAACACCATGCCTTTTTCGGCGATGTCTGCGGCGAGTTCCGGCGGAGTCTGTTCCAGCGCCGATTTGACGGCGGAAACAATGCTGTTCAGCGGATCGGTCAGCGCTTCGAGAATTTCGTTGCTGGAAATGGTGAAGCTGCGCGGGATGCCTTCGGCGAGGTTGCGCCCCTTCACTTCTTTCTCGCGCACTTCGGAGCCCGGGAAAGCGGAGCCGATTTCCTTTTTGATGTGTTCGGCGGTGGTTTCGCCGATCAGCATGCCGTAGTTGCGGCGGATGTAGTTGATGATGGCTTCGTCGAACTTGTCACCGCCGACGCGTACCGAACCCTTGTAGACCAGGCCGCCGAGTGCGATGACACCGACTTCGGTGGTGCCACCGCCGATGTCGACCACCATCGAGCCGGTGGCTTCACCCACCGGCAGGTCGGCGCCGATCGCGGCAGCCATCGGCTCCTCAATCAGGTAGACGCGCGATGCACCGGCGCCGATCGCTGCATCGCGGATCGCGCGTCGTTCGACCTGGGTCGAGCCGCAGGGCACGCAGATGATGATGCGCGGGGAGGGCGAAAAAAACTTGCTGTGGTGCACACGCTTGATGAACTGCTTGATCATCTGCTCGGTGATGATGAAGTCGGCGATCACGCCGTCTTTCATCGGCCGGATGGCGGTGATGTTGCCGGGCGTGCGCCCCAGCATCTGTTTTGCCGCGAGACCGACTTCCTGGATGACTTTTTTGCCGTTAGGGCCGCCTTCCTGGCGGATGGCAACGACCGAAGGTTCGTCGAGCACAATGCCCTTGCCGCGTACGTAAATCAGGGTGTTGGCCGTGCCCAGATCGATGGCGAGATCGTCGTTAAAGTAAGTGCTGAGGAAACCGAACATAAGGTCTTTCGTGGTAACAGGTTTTAGCGCTGCAATTGGTGCCGTACCGGGTGCCGTCGGGCGCGCCAGTATGATACCCTACACAGCCTTATTTTCTAATGGTTTTTTCCATCCGATCATGGCCTTGACGCTCGACGATGTGCGCCGCGCTGCGCACCTGGCGCGCATCGCCGTTGACGATGCCGAAGCTGCCGGCGCGCTGGCGCAACTGACCCTTGTCTTCGGTCTGATTGAGCAGATGCAGGCCGTCGATGTTTCAGACATTGCACCGATGTCTCATGCACAGGATCTGGTGCAGCGTTTGCGCGAGGATAAAGTGATCGAAGGCAATCAGCGCGCACAGTTCCAGAAGATTGCGCCGGAAGTTGAGGGCGGTCTGTATCTGGTGCCGAAAGTCATCGAATAAGCCAGGGCCTGTTGGCAGGCCTTGATCAAAAACCGGTGCAGCCAGTGGCTGCGCCAACCATGAAGCTGCTGCGCCCTGATGTCCAACGCCACCCTCAAAGAACTCTCAGCCAATCTCGCCGCCGGCGCTTGTTCCAGCGTCGAGCTGTCTCATGAATTTATTAATAAAATCAATAATTTAAATAAATCTCTCGGATGTTTCATCACGGTTGATGCGGAACGAACGCTGGTGCAGGCGCGTGCTGCCGATGCGCGCCGTGCAGCGGGCAGCGCCGGGCCATTGACCGGCGTTCCGCTGGCGCACAAGGATATTTTCTGCGCGGACGGCTGGCTCACCACCTGCGGTTCGCGCATGTTGTCGAATTTTGTCGCGCCGTACGATGCACATGTCGTGCAGCGTTGCAACGATGCCGGCATGGTCACGCTGGGCAAGACCAACATGGATGAATTCGCGATGGGTTCATCCAACGAAACATCGTACTTCGGCCCGGTGCGCAATCCGTGGAATCTTGAAACCGTGCCCGGCGGCAGTTCCGGCGGATCGGCTGCCGCCGTCGCGGCGCGGCTGGCGCCCGCCGCCACCGGCACCGACACCGGCGGTTCGATCCGTCAGCCGGCAGCACTGACCGGCATCTGCGGCCTGAAACCGACGTACGGACTGGTGTCGCGCTACGGCATGATTGCTTTTGCTTCCAGCCTTGATCAGGCGGGGCCGATGGCGCGCACCGCGGAAGACCTTGGATTGTTGCTGAACGTGATGGCGGGTCATGACCCGCGCGATTCGACCAGCCTCGAACGTCCCGCCGAAGACTACAACCGCGATCTGGCACGACCGGTGGCGGGACTGCGCATCGGTTTGCCGAAAGAGTTTTTTGCGACCGGACTGACGCCCGATGTGCAACGCGCCGTTGAAGCAGCCATAACCGAGTACAAAAAACTCGGCGCGACCCTCGTCGACATCAGCCTGCCCAATATGGAACTCTCGGTTCCGGTGTATTACGTGCTGGCGCCGGCGGAAGCCTCGAGCAACCTGTCGCGCTTCGACGGCGTACGCTACGGTCATCGCGCGGCGGAATACACTGACCTGATGGACATGTACAAACGCTCGCGCGCCGAGGGTTTCGGCGCCGAAGTAAAGCGCCGTATCCTGATCGGCACCTACGTGCTGTCGCATGGCTACTACGATGCCTATTACATCCACGCGCAGAAGCTGCGGCGGCTGATTGCGCAGGACTTCACTAAAGCCTTCAAACAATGTGATGTCATCATGGGGCCGACCAGCCCGACCACGGCGTTCAGGCTCGGCGAAAAAAGCGCCGACCCGGTGCAGATGTACCTGTCGGACATTTACACCATCGCGGTGAATCTGGCCGGATTGCCGGGGATGTCGATCCCCTGTGGTTTTGACGGCAGCAGTTTGCCGGTCGGACTGCAGATCATCGGCAACTATTTCGACGAAGCACGCATGCTCAATGTTGCGCATCAGTATCAATTGGTGACGGACTGGCACCAGAGGACGCCTCCCGGCGTCAAGTGATGAGTGATAAGTAATGACAAGGGCACACTTGAAGCGAAGCAGTGATGAGCTGAAAATCATCCTGGAAAATATGTGCCCGTCGCGGAGTGGTGCGCGATGAAGTGGGAAATCGTCATCGGGCTGGAAACCCACGCCCAACTGTCGACGGTGTCGAAGATTTTCTCCGGCGCATCGACTGCGTTCGGTGCTGAACCCAACACCCAGGCCTGCGGCGTCGACATCGCGCTGCCGGGGGTGCTGCCGGTGCTCAACACCGGCGCCGTCGAGCGCGCGATCCGTTTCGGCCTGGCGGTCGGCGGAAAAATCAACACGCGGTCGATTTTTGCGCGCAAAAATTATTTTTATCCCGATCTGCCCAAAGGTTACCAGATCAGCCAGTATGAATTGCCGATTGTCGAGGGCGGCACGCTGACCATCCGGGTTGGTGACACCGAAAAAACCGTACACCTGACCCGGGCGCACCTTGAGGAAGATGCCGGCAAGTCCCTGCATGAGGATTTCAGCGGCAGCACCGGTATCGATCTGAACCGTGCCGGTACGCCGCTGCTGGAAATCGTGACCGAGCCCGACATGCGCTCGGCGGAAGAAGCGGTAGCATACGCCAGGGCACTGCACACACTGGTGCGCTGGATCGACATCTGTGACGGCAACATGCAGGAAGGTTCGTTTCGTTGTGATGCCAACGTGTCGGTGCGCCGCATGGGCGAGACCGAGCTCGGCACGCGCCGCGAAATCAAGAACCTCAACAGCTTCCGTTTTCTGCAGCAGGCGATTGAATACGAAGTGCAGTGGCAGATCGGCGAAATCGAGGACGGGCGCAAAATCCAGCAGGCCACCGTGCTGTTTGATCCGGATACCGGCGAGACGCGGATGATGCGCACCAAGGAAGATGCGCACGATTACCGTTATTTTCCGGACCCTGATTTGTTGCCGCTGGAAGTGACGTCAGAGCGGCTGGATGCGGTGCGTTCCGGGTTGCCGGTGTTGCCTAAGGAGAGGCGTGAACAGTTTGTCGCGCAATACGATCTGACACCGTACGACGCGGAGCAGCTGACAGCCAGTCGTGAACTCGCTGATTTTTTTGATACGGCGGCATCTGGTTCCGATGCCCGTATCGGCAAGCTGTGTGCAAACTGGATATCCGGCGCGCTGAGCGCGCGGCTGAACGAGGAGGGTCTGGATATCGGACAAAGCCGGGTCGGTGCCGGGCAATTGCGACGGCTGGTTGATCGTATTGCCGATGACACGATCTCCGGGAAAATGGCCAAGGACGTTTTTGATGCAATCTGGGCGGGCGAGGGGGATGCTGACCAGATTATTGCCGCCAAAGGTTTGAGGCAGATTTCCGACAGCGGCGAGCTGGAGAAAATCGTCGATCAGGTGCTGGCCTCCAACGCGCAACAGGTTGCTGATTTCAAAGCGGGCAAGGAAAAAGCGTTCAATTCACTGGTGGGCCAGGTGATGAAAGCCAGCCGCGGCAAGGCCAATCCCCAACAGGTCAACGACATCCTGCGCCGCAAACTCGCCGGCTGAGTCGGCGGGCTGCTTATTTTTTCGCGGGAGCGGGCGTGGCAGCCACGGGTGCTGCCGCAGGCACACCTTTCAGTTCGATGAAGCGGGCTTTCTGCTGCGCATAACTGGCGGCGATGCGCTCCTTGTCTTTTTCTTTTTCAGCGATGCGCCCCTTTACCCGATCTTCCTCCTCAGCCGCCTGCTTCAAATCATCTCTCACGTTGTCCGGTACTTTGCCGCGTTTTTCGAAGTTGACGTACCGCGCTTTCTGCGCGGTATGGGCATCCACGGCGCCTTTTACCGAGGCCCTCAGCTGCTGGATCTGTAAATCCACTACCTGCAGTTCGCGGTCGCGCCGCACGTCAATTTCCTTGGTCGACGTATAGGTGTTCATCAGAGCAGTGTCCTGGCGGCGCTGTTCGGCAAGACGGCGGTCTTCCTCAAGTTTGAGCGCGGCCTTTTTATCTTCCTCCGCTTTCAGTTTCGCGGCTTCTTCAGCTGAAACCGTGGTCTTGCGGGTAATGCCGCGGCTGTCCAGGGTTTTGGATTCGTTTTTCTGGAACTCCGGTGGCACGCGGTCACCGCAACCGATTACCTTGCCGGCACTGTCTTTCCAGCAGACGATTTTCTGCGCCAGTGCCGGTGCAGAGGTGGAGAGCATGACAACGGCCATGCCGGCAGCGGCCAGCAGGCGAAACGAAGTGGACGGCAAAAGCGTGCATTCAGACATGGTTT